>NZ_JBEXYK010000008.1:0-228071 GCF_040630865.1 Nonomuraea sp. NPDC005730 | reverse complement strand
CACGCTGTCTCACCAGCCAGGTCATACCGCGATGACGATCACCCCAGCAACCCAGCGATCTTCAAACCATCCAACGTGCGGAAAACGGGGCTAGCGGACGGCTGACACCGCGCGTCCGCCGGCGCGCCCAGGGCCCTTCGAGACCTGTTCATCTCGAGGACCCGAAAGGGCAGTGCTGTGGCGCAGAACTTCGCGCACGGAAACTATTCACACACCCAGAAGAGCATCAGGAACGGCGGCGGCGCTCGTACGCCCGCCGACCGGCTCAGGCGTGAGCTCTCGCAGAACTTCCTGGCCGACCGGCATGCCGTGGAGCTGATGGTCAAGGCGGCGGCGCCGGAGGGGCTGGTGCTCGAACCCGGCTCGGGGCCGGGCGTGCTCACCCTGGCGCTGGCCGAGGCCGGGGCGCAGGTGGTCGGCTACGAGCTCGATCCCCGGCTCGCCGGGCGGCTGGCCTCGCGTACCCGCAACGATCCGCGGATCGAGGTGGTCAGGGGTGACTTCACGGCCGCGCGGGCGCCGCGTGAGCCGTTCGCGGTCGTGGGCAACATCCCGTACTCGATCACGTCGAGGATCGTCGACTGGTGCCTGCGGGCGCGGGAGCTGACCTCGGCGACGCTGCTCACCCAGCGGGAGTACGCGCGCAAGCGCACCGGCGACTACGGCCGGTGGAGCCTGGTCACGGTGTCGTCGTGGCCGTGGTTCGACTGGCGGCTCGGCGACACGATCGGCAGGGAGAGCTTCCGTCCCGTGCCGTCGGTGGACTCGGCGATCCTGCGCCTGCGGCGGCGGCCCGAGCCGCTGGCGAGCGACCGCGAAAGCTACCTGGAACTGGTCGAGCTGGGCTTCGGCGGGGTCGGCGGCTCGGTGCGCGCCTCCCTGCGCCCGCGCTACCGGGGGGTGGACGCGGCGCTCGGCGAGGCGGGCGTGGCCCGCGACGCCGTCGTGGGCCACGTGCACCCGGATCAGTGGGTCGCCCTGTGGCGCCGGCTAGACCGCCGTTGAGGTGATCTTCGGCGGGACGGCGGCGACCCTGTCCTGGGCCGTCGACACGCGACGGGCCCAGGGCATGGCCAGCAGCAGCACCGGCAGCAGCACGATGGAGGCCCGTGACCAGTCGCGGTGGAGGTACCACCAGTCGTTGGTGCTGAACTGCGTCATGTACAGGTAGCCGAAGGCGGCCCAGAAGGAGGCGCCGATGATGGCCGGCCAGGCCCACCTGGTCGGCCTGGCCACCAGGAACGGCATGAACCACAGCAGGTACTGGGCGCCGAGGCGGGGCGTCATGACCATGAAGACGAGCAGGATGGCCGTGGTCAGGTCGATCGGGTCGGCCCGCCGCCACAGCAGCAGCACGGCGACGACGCTGACGTAGATGAGCTTCGTGCCGAACGAGGCCAGCCCCGGCATCAGGGCCCAGTCACCGCCGGTGAACCACGGCGTGTAGCCCCATTCGCCGACGATCGGGCGGATGTCCTGGATGGTCCGGATGACGGCGGGGATCTCGTCGAGCGTGGTGCCCGCGAAGATCGGCGAGGTGAGCAGGAAGAACACCGGGACGATGCCGGTCATGACGAGGGCGGCGATCCTGGCGCGCAGGTGGGGCAGGAGCAGCAGCATGCCGGGCACCAGCCAGATCGGCCAGCTCTTGGCGCACAGCGCGAGGCCCATGAGCAGCCCGGCCAGCATGGCGCGCCGCAGGTCGGCCCGGTCGTCGGAGCCGGGCATGAGGGCGCGGCGCAGCATGGCGACAGGGCGGCGCGCCACGGCGCGAAGGCCGTCGGCGTCGATGGTGACGCCGGGGCGGTCGGGCGCGCCGGGGCCGCGGGCGACCACGAACGCGGCCACGCCGAACACCAGCGCGACCGGCTCGACCTGGCCGTGGACGCCGGCGATGAGCACGGCCAGCGGGTTGAGCGCGTACTGGAAGGCGCGCAGGGACGCCTTGGGGCCGCCGGCCAGCTTGGCGACCAGCGGGACCAGCACGATGTCGGCGACCACGGTGACCAGGCGGCCGGCGTACTCCCACGGGATGCCGAGCCACAGCAGGATGCCGTAGACGTAGGGGATGGTCGGCAGGAAGTGCCAGCCGCCCTCGCTGGCCAGCACCGGGTCCTTGCCCTGCAGCACCGCCTCGCCGGCGGGCTTGAAGCTCTCCATGAAGTCGACGGGTTGCCATGAGTCGATCGCGGAGGTGTACATGATCAGCACGCGGACGGCGATGCCGACGAGCACGGCGACGTAGAGCGGCGGCCGCCAGTCGCGCCACTGGGCGACGAGGGCGAGCACGACACCGGTGACGAGGACGACCCCCGTGAGAACTGCGTAATCCATGGCGGCCCCTAGCCTGCCGTAACAATCTGAGTGCCGCCACCTGGGCTTCCAATTCTTATCCCCGACATGCGGACACGTAACGCGATAGAACATGACTGTCTGTGTTGAACTTTTTCCATGGGGGGATCGCAGGTCAACCAGGCACTGGTCAGGCTCTATTTCGAGGTGAGGGACGGGGTCCGTGACCCGGTCGCGGCCTGGGCGAAACTCACAGGCAACTCTCAGGTCTACCAGGCGCGGCGCGGTGAGCGGCGGGTCCCGCTGGACGACGCCACGGCGGCCGAGCTGGCGGCGGCGGCGATCGTGCACACGGCGTCGGAGCACGGCGCGGACCGGGTGGCGGCGCTGGCGACGTCGCCGCTGGCGGGCGTGGTCGACGGGCTGGGCGGCGCGCTGCTGACCGAGCATCCGTGCGCGTCGGAGCAGGTGCTCGGGCCGCGGTTCACGGGGCCGGGGGCCGAGGACTGGGCGCGGGCGGCGTACGTGCTGCTGTGGGGGGAGAACAACCGGCTGGCGCGTACGGCGGACACGCCCTGGGTGATCGCCGGGCGGTACAAGGGCCAGAAGGTGGTGGCGATCGGCACCCATCCGACCCGGTTGTCGGACGAGACGCTGGTCGTGCGGCCGGGCACGGACGGCGCGCTGGCGATGGCGATGGGGCACGTGCTGCTGAAGGAGTTCTTCCTGGACCGGCCGCCGTTCGCCGCGCACGCGATGGAGCGGACGGACCTGCCGTTGCTGGTGCGGCTGCGCGAGCGCGAGGACGCGTACGTGCCGGGCGGGCTGCTCGGCCGGACCTGCGACCGGCTCAGCGTGTACGGCGGCGAGGCGGTGCAGGTGTTGTTGCCGCGCTTCGACTTCGGGCCGGGCGTGCTGCGGCGCGGCGTGCCGGTCGTCAGGGACGGCGGCGAGCTGGTGACCACGGTGTTCGACCTGCTGCTGGCCGCCTACGGCGTGGCGCGTGACGGGCTGCCCGGGGTGTGGCCGCAGGGGTACGGGGACCGGGAGCCGTACACGCCGGGCTGGCAGGAGATCTACACCGGCGTGGCCGCCTCGCGGACCGTGAAGACGGCCCGGGAGCTGGGCGTGACGGCGGAGAAGACCGGCGGGCGGTGCATGATCGTGCCGGGCCGGCTGGAGACGCCGCACGCCGACACCGCCTACCGGGCGATGCTGGCGCTGCTGGTGCTGACCGGGTGTGGCAGCGGGTGGGCGCAGCCGGCGGGCGGCGCGGGGATCCCGCTGGTGCCGTACCTGTGCCTGCACGCCTGCGGCGAGGACCGCGCCGACGTGGGCGCGCTGAGCTGGGCCCTGTGCGAGGGCCTGTTCGCGCGCCGCACGTCGCGGTCGGTGCTGCTGGAGGCGGTGCGCGACGGGTGGCCGATGGCTCCTTCGCCGCGCGTGCTGGCCATCCCCCGGCCGATCTACCCGCTGCCGCCGGAGGTCGACCTGCTCATCGGCCCCGACGAGCAGTGCGACCTCGCGCCGCCGGACGCGGGTCTGGTGGCCGAGGCGGTGGCCCGGCTGGCCGGGCGGACGTCCCGGGCGGACCCGGGCGGCACGCCGGCGGACGGGCGCATGCGCCTGATGGTCGACCACGCCTGGATGCACGAGTACGGCGAGGCGCTGCCGACCTACCGTCCGCCGGGGTTGGGGGTGCCGCTCAAGCCCACCCAGCTCGTCCGGCCGTTCACAGGCCGTTGAGGTAGGCCCGGTGCCTCCTTGAGAACTCGAAGGCGTTGTACTTGTCCCAGTTGATCGACCAGGTCATCAGGCCGCGCAGGTTCGGGTAGACGCCGCGTGGCTTGTAGGTGCCGCAGTTGCTGCCCTTGGCCAGGCAGTCGAACGCCTTCTGGACCTCGGCGACGGTGGTGAACCCGTTGCCCGCGTTGGGCGAGGCGGGCAGGCCGATGGCCACCTGGTCCTGGCGCAGCGGCGGGAACACGTTGTTGGGGTTGCCCATGATCGGGAAGCCGGCCAGCAGCATGTCCGTCATGGCGACGTGGAAGTCGTGGCCGCCCATCGTGTGGTACTGGTTGTCCAGGCCGGTGATCGGGCCGGAGTTGTAGTCCTGCACGTGCAGCAGGGTCAGGTCGTCGCGCAGGGCGTGGATGACCGGCAGGTAGGAGGCGGCCCTGCTGTCGGCCGAGCCGTTCGGGCCGGGGCCGTAGAACTGGTAGCCGAGCTGCACGAAGAACGTCTCGGGCGCCATGGTGAGCACGAACTTGGCGCCGTAGCGGCTCTTGAGCGCGCGCAGCGCGGAGATCAGGTTGACGACGACGGGCGTGGTGGGGTTGGCCAGGTTCGTGTCGCCCTGGTTGAGGTAGAGGGAGTGGCCCTCGAAGTCCACGTCGAGGCCGTCCAGGCCGTACCTGTCGATGATGGCCGCGACCGACTCGACGAACTTGTCCCTGGCGGCCGTGGTGGTGAGCTGCACCTGGCCGTTCTGGCCGCCGATGGAGATGAGCACCTTCTTGCCCTGGGCCTGCTTGGCCCTGATGGCGGCGACGAAGTCCGCCTCGGGCTCGACGTTCGGGCACTCGGCGGCCGGGCACTGGCGGAAGCGGATGTCGCCGGAGGTCACCGAGGTGGGCTCGCCGAAGGCGAGGTTGACGACGTCCCATTCGGCGGGCACGTCGGCCATGCGGATGTAGCCGGAGCCGTTGGCGAAGGAGGCGTGCAGGTAGCCGACCAGGACGCGCTTGGGCAGGCCGCCTCCCCCGCCGCCGCCGGCGGTCGTGGTGCCGGTGGCCTCGGCGGTGTAGGGCGAGCAGTTGCCGGCGGCGTCGCAGGCGCGGACCTTGAAGCGGTAGGAGGTGGAGGCGGCCAGGCCGGTGGCGGTGTGGCTGGTGCCGGTCACGGCGACCGGGGAGCCGCCGTCGCGGGAGACCTCGTACCGGTCCACGCCGACGTTGTCGGTGGAGGCCGACCAGGTGGCGGTGAGCGTGCTGCTCGTCGCGCCGCCCACGGTCAGGTTGCCGGGGACGGTGGGCGCCTGGTCGTCGCCGCCGCCTCCGCCGCCGGGGGCGCCGTCCAGGACGACGTCGTCGGCGACGTAGGCGCTCTGGCCGTACCAGGCGTTGAGGTAGATGGTCACGGACGTGGTGGTGGCGCCGGTGGTGAACGTGGTGCGCAGCTGCGTCCAGGCCGAGCCGGGCGAGCCCCACGTCTGGGGGTCGGTGCCGCCGGTGCCGGTGGCGCCGAGGAAGACGTAGCCGCCCTGCACCCAGGCCGACAGCGTGTACGACGACGACGGCTGCACCTTGATCTGCTGCTGGCAGCGGGCGAGGTCGGCGCCCGCCGGGGTGGCCTTGAGTGCCTTCGTCCCGCCGTGGACGGGCGAGGTGACGGCGGCGGCGCCGGAGGAGGCGCTGCAGGTCCAGCCGGTCAGCCCGTCCTCGAAGCCGGGGTTGACGGCGATGTTGGCCGCCAGGGCGGGGGTGGCGGACAGGCCCGCCGTGCCTAGGGCGAGCGCCACCGCCGCGACGGCGGTGCGCCACCTGAAGATGCCGCTCATCCGGTGAACCCCTTGAAGATGTTCGTGAACTCGTAGCTGGACTGGGAGATCCCGCTGCAGGTCGGGGAGACCTGGCCGGTGGGGCAGCCGCCGTTGTCGCGGGCGGCGGACCAGAAGCCGACGAATCCGATGTGGTTGCTGTTGGCCCAGGTCAGGAGCTTGCGGGCGTCGGCCTGGGTGGTGGTCATGCCGGTGTCGTTCTTGCCGATCATGGGGGTGACGCCGAGCGCGCGCCTGAGCTGGGCGTCGCTCCTGGCCGGCCAGACGCCCTTCATCTGGCCGAGCGTGGCCTGGGCGGCGGCGGTCATCGCGTCGCCCCAGTTGCCGGTGTAGCCGAAGTTCATCAGCATCGGGTTGACGATCACGTCGAGGCCCTTGGCGGCGGCGTCCTGGAGGATCTGCAGCGAGAACGGGTCCACGCCGTAGTCCTGGCCCTGCACGCGCAGCGTGTAGCTGATCACCGTGCCGCGCTCGGTCTGGAGCTGCTTGAGCGCGGTGTTGACCTTGTTCGCGTCGATGCTCGCCTCGACGTCGATGTCCAGGTGGTTGGTGCCGACGGTGTCGAGCACCTTCTTGTAGGCGGCCAGCAGCGCCGCCGAGGTGCCGCAGGCGTGCTCCAGGTACGGTCCGACCGCGCCGCCGCTGGCCACGACGACCTGGCCGCCCTGGGCCCGGAGGGCCTTGACGTCGTTGACGATCCGGGTGTCGGCGAGCGGGATCGTGCCGCCCCAGGCCGGGTTGCAGCCGCTGCTGTCGCCGAGGACGAACGCCAGCGTGTAGTTCTTCACGCCGGTCGCGTTGGCCGCGCCCACCAGGGACGGGCTGGTCATCGTGATGTCGATGTAGGGGGCGTACCGGATGTCGCCGGCGGGCGGGACGGTGTCCTTGGTGGTGCGGCCGCTGACCGGGGGCGAGTAGGCCGAGCAGTTGCCGGCGGCGTCGCAGGCCCTGACGCGGAAGGCGTAGGAGGTGTCGGGGGTGAGGCCGGTCGCGGTGTGGCTGGTCGTGGGAACGGCGACGGGGGCGGCGTCGTCCCTGGAGACCTCGTAGCGGGCCACCGAGCCGGAGTTGTCGGTGGAGGGCGACCAGGTCACGGTCAGGCTGGTGCCGGTCGGGCCGCCGACGGCCACGCCGCCGGGGACGGTCGGAGCCTCGGTGTCGGGCGGGCCGCCGGGGCCGTCGAGGACGATGTCGTCGGCGGTGTAGGCGCTCTGGCCGTACCAGCCGTTGACGTACACGGTCACGGAGGTGGTGTTGGCGCCGGTGGTGAAGGAGGTCCTGAGCTGGCCCCACTGGTTGCCGGGGGCGCCCCACGTGCTGGCGTTGACGCCGGCGCCGGTCGCGCCGAGGAAGACGTAGGAGCCCTGGGCCCAGGCGGAGAGCTGGTAGGCGGTGCCGGGCTTGACGGTGACGGTCTGCTGGCAGCGGGCGAGGTCGGAGCCCTGCGGGGTGGCCTGGAGCGCCTGCGTGCCGCCGTGCGCCGGGGTGGTGACGGCCTGCGCGCCGGCCGGGCAGGTCCAGCCGCTCAGGCCGGACTCGAAGCCGGGGTTGGACAGGATGTTCGCGGCGGCGGCCGGGGTGGCGTGCAGGACGGTGAGTCCCAGTGCGGCCAGGGCCGTGGCCGCCGGTCCGCGCAGTCTCGGGCGGGGTCTCATGCGGGTCCTTTCGGGGGGTGCGGACCGCGCGCCGGTGCGGCCCGCCACCGGAGGGTGGCGGGCCGCCTCAGCGGGTCAGAAACCAGCGGTGATCTTGGTGAACTCCCAGTTGTCCTGGGCGATGCCGCTGCAGTTCTCCGCGACGCCGCCGCCCGGGCAGGGGCGGTCGCGGTTGACCGACCAGAACGCGAGCCTGGTCAGGCCGTGGGAGTTGGCGTAGTCGCGGATCTGGGTCCAGGTGCTCGGGTTGGTGAGCTCCTGCTGGTCGGACAGGCCGTTCATGCCGGAGATGCCCATGTGGGCGTACGCCTGCGCGTCGGTCCAGCCCTGGGCGGTCTTCAGGGCGTTCTTGAGCCCTTCGGCCGCGTTGACGGTGTTCTGGTACATGTTGGCGCCGCCGCCGAAGTCGAACGGCATGATCGTGTAGTTGTCGATCGGCACCGCCAGTTCCTTGGCGCGGTTGATCAGGCGGGTGCCGTAGTAGGTCGGGCCGGTGGTCGCGGTGCCGAAGGTGACGGCGATCTTGACGTTCGGGTTGGCCGCCTTGACGATCTTGAGGGCGTTCAGGATGCGGTCCTGGACGGTCAGGTTCTCGAACTCGTCGGTGTTCTCGATGTCGAAGTCGACGACGGCCGGGCCGACGGCGTTGATGACCTTCTGCACCGCGCCGGCGAACAGTTCGGGCGTGGAGCAGTTCGGGCCGAGCTTGTTGCCCTGCCAGCCGCCGAAGGACACCTGCACGCTGCCGCCGGCCGCCTTGATGGCCGAGATGGCCTGCGCGTCCTGGCCGCCGGACAGCGGGCGCTGCCCGTCCCAGGCCGGGTTGCAGCCGTTGCTGGCCAGGATGAAGGCCATCGTGAACGACTTGATGCCGGTCGCGCTCATCACCGTGGTGGGAGAGGGCGGGTCGCCCCAGCCGGTGTAGAGGTAGGGGGCGCCGGGCATCTTGCCGCCGGTCGGGCAGCCGGTCGTGGTCGCCGAGACGTCACGCCCGGCCGACTCGCCCACCGAGTTGTACGCCTTGACGGTGTAGGTGTGGCTCTGGCACGCGCTCAGCCCTGAGATCGTCGTGCTGGTCCCGGTGACCTCGGCCTTCTGGGTCGCGCCCTCGTAGACGCGGTACCCGGTCACCGTGCCGGAGGAGGCACCCCACGACAGCGCGATGCTGGTGTCGGTCACGGTCGTGGTGACCGTGCCGGGCTGGCCGGGCGCACCGTTGCCGCCGGGGGTGGTGACGCTGAGCGCGTTGCTGACGCCGGACAGGTTCCCCGCGGCGTCGCGGGCCCGGACGGTGTAGCTGTAGGTGGTCGAGGCCGTCAGCCCGTTGTCGGTGTACGTCGTGCCGGTCGCGGTGCCGACCTGGGTGCCGCCGCGGTAGACGTTGTAGCCGGTCACGCCGACGTTGTCGGTGGAGGCGTCCCAGGCCAGGCCGGCGCTGGTGGCGGTGACGGTGGTCGAGCGCAGGTTGCCGGGCACCGACGGCGGGGTGGGGTCGCCGCCGCCGCTGCCCTGCTTCCACAACGCGGGCACGTTCGGCGGCTCCCAGCCGGGCTGGGAGGTGTGACCCTGGAGGGCCACGTAGTCCACGCCGTTGTAGGTGACGGCGGCGCCGGTGGCGTAGGCGGTCCACGGCGCCCAGGCGGCGGCCAGCTGCTGCTGGGCGGCGGCGCCGTAGGCGGTGGGGACGCCCGTGGCCAGGCCGGCCCCGGTGAGGGCGATGGCCAGGCCGGCCACCGAGCTGATCAGTCTGCTACGTAATCTCATGGCATTCCCTGAAGGTGCGGCTTGACGGTCTTGGAGAAGGACCAGTTGTTGCTGGCGTCCCAGTTGATGGACCAGGTCATCGCGCCCCGGATGTCCGGGTAGGCGCGCGGCGGCACGAAGGATCCGCAACTGGTGCGCTTGGCCAGGCAGTCGAGCGCCTGGTTGACGAGGGAGGGCGAGACGACGCCGCCCCCCGCGGCGCCGGGCCCGGCCGGCAGGCCCAGTGCCACCTGGTCGGGGCGCAGGCCGTTCTCCAGCTGGATGCAGGCCAGGGCGGTCATGAAGTTGACCGTCCCCTGCGAGTACGCCGCGGACTGGTCGCAGCCGAGCATGGAGCCCGAGTTGTAGTACTGCATGTTGACGACCGTGAGGATGTCCTTGATGTTCAGGGCGAGCTTGAAGTACTCCATCCCGGTCGACTGCATGTCGATGGTCTGCGGGGCCATCATGATGATCAGGCCGCTGCCCGCCTTGGCGCGCAGCGACCGCAGGGCCTGGCCCATGTAGGTGGCGTTGAGGCCGTTCTCCAGGTCGATGTCCACGCCGTCGAAGCCGTAGCTCTGCATCAGCGCGTACACCGTGTCGGCGAACTTCGTGGCGGCCGCGCCGCTGGAGACCTGCACGCGGCCGGCCTCGCCGCCGACCGACAGGATGACCTTCTTGCCGCGCTGGTGCAGGGCCTGCACGTCGGCCTTGAACTGGGCGTCGGTGTAGCCGCCGAGCGCGGTGGAAAGGCCCGGGTCGACCGAGAAGACGACCTCGCCGGCGGTGGAGGTGGCCTCGCCGAAGGCGACGGCGACGACGTCGTACTCGTTGGGCACGGCCGACAGCTTGAGCTCGGTCGCGGCGTTGACGAAGTTGTGCCAGTAGCCGGTGAGGAAGTGCTTGGGCAGCGGGTCGGTGGTGCAGCCCGGGGTGGTGAAGGTCGCGGCGTCGCTGGGCGGGCCGTCGCCGGTCGCGTTCGACGCGGTGACCGTCAGCGAGTACGAGGTGCAGGCGGTCAGGCCGGAGAGGGTGTGGGAGGTGCCGGTGACGGTGGCCACCTGGGAGCCGTTGAGGCGGACCTTGTAACCGGTGGCTCCGGCGACCGCCGGCCAGGCGGCCGTGGCGCCGGTCTGGGACGTGCCGGTCACGGTGATCGGGCCGGCCTTGCCGGGCACGCCGGTGCCGCAGCCCGTGGTGGTCGCGGTCACGGCGTCGCCGGCGGCCGACTCGCCCGCCGAGTTGTACGCCTTGACGGTGTAGGTGTGGCTCTGGCACGTCCCGAGGCCGGAGATCGTCGCCGTGGTGCCGGTGACGGTGGCCCTGACGGCGCTGCCTTCATAGACGCGGTAGCCGGTCACCGTGCCGCTGGAGGCGCCCCAGGAGAGGGCGATGCTGGTGTCCGTGCTGGTCGCGGTGGCCGTGCCGGGCTTGCCGGGGACCTCCACGGTCGTGCCGCCGCACGAGGAGCCGTTCAGCGTGCAGCCGGTGATGCCGGGGAAGTTGCCCGGGGCGCCGTTGAAGCCGAAGCTCGTGCTCGCCCCGGCCGCCAGCGGTCCCGCCCAGCTCGGCGCGGTGAACGTGTAGTGCTGGCCGCTCCTGGTCAGGACGGCGTCCCAGGCGGACGGGATGGAGAACCCGGCCGGCACGTCGAACTGCACGTTCCAGGCCAGGGGGGCGGTGGTGCCGTTGACGACGGTGACCTTGCCCTCGAAGCCGGACCCCCAGTCGGCGACCTTGACGAAGGTCGCGGTGGCGGCGGCGGCATGGGCGGGCAGTGCCAGGAGACTCAGTGCGAGGGTCGCGAGCGCTAAGAGGATCGCGCGAAATCTCACTGTCGATTTCCGTTCTTCTGGCGTGCCGTACGGCTTGCACCGGGGGGTGAGAGCGCAAGCCGTACGGCACGGGCCCGTGGAGGTGAGACACGGGCTTTTTGGGGGGTGTCGGCGCAGGCCGGTGGAACGACAGGCGCGCGGAGCTTGCAACGGCAGTCAGGGCCGGTGCGTCCGGCCGGACCGCGTGACCGCTCCAGCGGCTGGGAAAAGGTGGGGGATGTGCACGCCCGCAGCGCCGGGGGCGTGGGAGAAGAGGTCGTTCGGGCGGATGTCTCCGCAGCTCAGCGGCGAGTCATGCGGGCGGCGAGCGGGTCATGGGCCATCCGATCCATGATTTCTTTTAGGAAAGTTTCCTAAGAGTTGCCGCGATCGTAGCCTTGACACCCTGTGCTTACAAGACCCAATCACGTGACGGCCCGTGACGTGCCGAAACGCGTGGTGCCGGAGCCAATGACAGCGCCCCCTCGCCCGGACCGGGGTCCGGAGCGAGGGGGCGCGGTGGTCGGGTCAGGGCTGTTGGGTGATCTTGACGTCGTCCACGCCCGCCTCCACCAGGGAGGCCCCGGAGGCGTCGGCCGCGTCGATGAGGATGCGGACCGTCTGGCCCGCGTAGGCGGTCAGGTCGGCCGACGCCACGGCCCAGGCGCCGTTGCGGTTCGTGGCCGCGCCGGCCTGCTGGAACACGGTGGTCGTGGTGCCGCCGACCACGCGGACCCGGAAGTAGTCCGCGCTGGAGGCGTTCGAGCCGTGCGCCAGGTACCACGACAGCGACAGGCTCAGCGTGCCCGTCGAGGGCAACGTGATCGGCGGCGACTGGATCGAGCTGACGCCGCCGTCGAGGTCGTAGTCACCGGCCGCGGTGCCCGCCAGGCGGCCGGTCACCAGGTCGTTCGTGCCGCTGACCGTGGTGCCGAGCTGCTTGGCGCCCGAGGAGGTGGTCGCCTCGGGGTCGCCGCGCTCCCACGCGCCCGTGGTGGCGGTGTCGGTGCCGGACGGGTTCGCCGTCCAGCCGGTCGCCGTCTCGAACGTGTCGGACCAGACCGTCACCGGCGGCGTGCCGGTGCCGCAGTACTGGGACTCCTTGCCGATGATCCGGTAGACGCAGTCGGAGTACTCCAGGAAGCGCAGCACGGCCTCCTTGTTGCGGGTGGTCTGCGGGACGATCTGCTCGTCCGGCGGGTAGAAGCCGGGGCTCGCGCCGACCGGGTACATCTCGAACGTGAAGCTGAAGATCTTGTACTGGCCCCACATCCAGTCGTCGATCGTCCCGTCGGTGATGTAGAGGTCGCTGGACTGCTCGGGCGTGTAGCCGTTGGTGCCGGCCATGTTCTGGCCGAGGGTGGCGTGGGCGTCCCGGTCGTCCTGGGTCAGGCCGGGGGCGGTGTCGTTGTAGGTGAAACCGTAGGGCCACAGGACCAGCTCGCTGTAGGTGTGCCAGTCGAGGTTCGTCCTGATCTGCTGCACGCCGCCGACGACCCGGCTGCGCACCCAGTCGGCCGCCGCCTTGACCTCGGGGGCCGACTCGGCGCTCGCGCCGCGGTAGGTCTCGCTGGAGGTCGAGCCCGAGGAGCCGCCGCAGCAGCCCCACTGGTAGGCCCAGTTGCGGTTGAGGTCGGTGCCGACGGCCGAGGAGCCGGAGTTCGGCTGCCGGTTCTTGCGCCACGAACGGTAGGTGCCGCTGGCGATGTCGTACTCGCCGCCGTCGGGGTTGAGGTCCGGCATGATCCAGATCTCGCGGGTGTTGACCAGGTTCGTGATCCTCGCGTCGGTGCCGTAGTTGTCGGCCAGCAGGTGCATGATGTACAGCGCCATCTCGACCGTGAGGTGCTCACGGGCGTGCTGGTGGGCGGTGAACAGCACCTCGGGCTCGGCCTCGTCCGTGCCCACGTTGTCGCTGATCTTGACCAGGCGCATCGGCCGCCCCTCGTACGAGGTGCCGAACGTGCTCTGGCTCATGATCCCCGGATGGGCCGCGACCAAGGTGTTGATCTCGGCCGTCATCTCCGCGTAGTTGTGGTAGCCGGAGTCCGACGGCGGGAAGTCGAACGCCCCGACGGCGTCCGGCGGCGCCGGGCGCGGGGCCTCCGTCACCCGGTAGCCGAGCCGCCTGATGGCCGCGATCTCGGCCTGCGTGGCGGTGACCAGCACCGAGTTCGGCTGCACGTCCTCGATGGCGGCGCCGGTCGCCGCGACGGCGCTGCGCTGCCGCGCGTCGGCCGGGCCGGAGACCCGGTACTGCTTGTTCGCCGGTGGTTCCGCGCCGGCCCCGGCGCCGGTCATGCCGGTGAGGCTGACCATGCTCAGGACCGCCAGCAGGATGAGTAATCGGCGTTTCACCTCGTCCTCCTCGCCCGCGCGGGACTGGGGGGTTTTGACCCGCGCCTGAACTGAGAGTGAAGACGATGGGTGCCCTAGGAAAGGCCCAATTTTCCGTCGAACCGGATCAGGGCCTCTTCCAGCGGTTTCCTGGCGAGGTCAGGCACCTCGGCGTCGGGGGCGGCGTACCCGACGGGGAACAGGATGTAGGGCCGCTCGTTGGCCGGGCGTTCGCAGATCTCGCTGAGGAAGGCCATCGGGTTGGGGGTGTGGGTGAGCGTGGACAGGCCCATGGCGTGCAGGGCGGTGATGAACAGGCCGCAGGCGATGCCCACGCTCTCGTTGACGTAGTAGTGCTTGACCTTGCGGCCCCCTGGGCGCACGCCGTACTTCTCGGCGAAGCACACCACCAGCCACGGCACGACCTCCAGGTAGCCCTTGTCGGAGGTCGTCTCCAGCGGGGCCAGCGCCTCGCGCCACTCCTGCGGCAGCCTGCCGCCCTCGTAGTTGCGGCGTTCCTCCTCCTCCGCGGCCTCGCGGATGCGCCGCTTGGTCTCCGGGTCGCCGATCGCCACGAACTTCCACGGCTGCTGGTGCGCGCCCGACGGCGCGGTGTTGGCGGCCCGTACGGCCAGCTCGACGCACCGGTACGGCACCGGCTCGTCGCTGAAGAACCGCACGCTGCGCCGCCGGTCGGCCAGCGCGTGGAACTCCTCCCCGCGCTTGATCATCTCGTCGGCGTCGTGGCGTTCGGGCCGGTAGGGGACGAACGGAAACTGGTGCTCCATAAGATCCGCAGTCTCGGCACGACTGGCGGCTGTGACAACACCGCTCGCCGTATGCTGCCGATCTGACAGCCGAATCGGCTTTTGGGAGGCGAATATGCCGGCACGTCGCCGCGGGCTCGACAATCTGGACCTGCGCGTCCTGCGCCTGGTCGCCGACCGGCCGCGCAGCGGGCTGCTGGAGATCGCCCGGCTGCTCGGGGTGGCGCGGGGGACCGTACAGGCCAGGCTGGACCGGATGGCCGCGGACGGCGTGATCATCGACTACGGCCCGAACCTGTCCCCCGCCGCCCTCGGCTACCCGGTGCAGGCGTTCACCACCCTGGAGGTCGAGCAGGCCGCCCGCGAGCACATCTCCAGGACCCTGGAGTCCATCCCCGAGCTGCTCGAAGCCTGCATCGTGACCGGTCAGGGCGACGTCTGGTGCCGCGTCGCGGGCCGTGACAACGAGCACGTCCAGCGGGTGATCGACCGGATGCTGACGATCCCCGGCGTGCGCCGGAGCACCACCGTCATCGCGCTGTCGACCGTCGTGCCGCACCGGGTCCAGCCGCTGGCGGCGGCTGACAGGTAGCTGCCAGGGCGCTGCCAGCGCGCCCCGCGACCGTAGGGGCATGACATACGCGATCGAAGCGGAAGGGCTCGTCAAGCGGTACGGCGACAAGACCGCGCTGGACGGCGTCGGCCTGCGGGTCAGGACCGGCACCGTGCTCGGCGTGCTCGGCCCCAACGGCGCGGGCAAGACCACCGCCGTCCGCATCCTGGCCACCCTCGCCGCCCCCGACGCCGGCCACGCCACGGTCGGCGGGCACGACGTCGTCACCCAGGCCCGCCGGGTCCGCGAGCTGATCGGCCTGACCGGCCAGTACGCCTCGGTCGACGGGAAGCTGACCGGCACCCAGAACCTCGTGCTCGTCGGCCGCCTGCTCGGCCTGTCCAGGCCGGCCGCCAGGGCCAGGGCCGCCGAGCTGCTGGCCAGGTTCGGCCTGGAGGAGGCGGCGGGCCGGGCGGCGGCCGGCTACTCGGGCGGCATGCGCCGCCGGCTGGACCTGGCGGTCAGCCTGGTCAGCCGGCCCCGGATCCTGTTCCTCGACGAGCCGACGACCGGCCTCGACCCGCGGGCCCGCGGCGACCTGTGGGACGTGGTCAGGGAGCTGGTCGCGGACGGGGTGACGGTCCTGCTGACCACGCAGTACCTGGAGGAGGCCGACCAGCTCGCCGACGACCTGCTGGTCATCGACCGCGGCCGGGTGGCGGCGAGCGGCACGCCGGCCGAGCTCAAGTCGCTGGCCGGTGGGCACCGGCTGGACGTCCGGCCGCTGCACGCCGCCGACCTGGAGAAGGCCGGCTCGATCCTCGGCGCCACGGCCGTGGACGGGCTGCTCAGCGTGCCCGTGCACGACCTGGCCGGGCCGCCCGACCTGCTCAGGCGGCTGGACGACGCCGGGATCGTGCTGGCCGAGCACGCCCTGCGCCTGCCCTCCCTCGACGACGTCTTCCGCACACTCACCGGAGCAAGCTCATGACCACCGCGCTCTCCCAAGGGCTGACGCTCGCCTGGCGCAGCCTGATCCCCCTGAGGAACAACCCCGGCCAGCTCGCCGGGCTGCTGCTCCAGCCCGTCTTCATGATCGTCATTTTCGTCTACCTGTTCGGCGGGGCGGCCGGGGGCGACCGGGCGGGCGCGGTGTCGTACATGCTGCCCGGCGTGCTCGTCCAGGTCGCGCTGATGGCGACGATCACGACGGGCATGAACCTGGCCACCGACATCGGCAACGGCGTGTTCGACCGGTTCAGGACCATGCCGATCGCCAGGTCGGCGCCGCTGGCCGGGCGCATCATGGCCGACCTGCTGACCCTGCTGATCACCATCGCCATGTCGCTGGCCGTGGGGTACGCCGTCGGCTTCCGCGTGCGGACCGATCCGCTGAGCGCGCTGGCCGGGATCGGCCTGGTGCTGCTCATGGTGACGGCACTGAGCTGGGGGTCGGCCTGGATCGGGCTGGTGGCCAAGTCGGTCGCCTCCATGCAGGGCATCGCCACCGCCGTGCTGCTGCCGCTCACGTTCGGCAGCAGCGCCTTCATCCCCGCCACCGGCCTGCCGGGCTGGCTGACCTGGTGGATGGGCGTCAACCCCGTCTCGCACCTGGCCGGCGCGCTGCGCGGCCTCCTGGTGGGCGGCCTGGCGGCGTCCGACGTGTGGATCACGCTCGGCTGGGCCGCCGCGCTGCTCGCCCTCTTCGCCCCCTTCGCCCTTCGTGCCTACAACAGGAAAGTGCGATGATCGAGACCACCGAGACCATGACCACCCGCGACGGCGTCGAACTCGTGGCGACGCTCTGGCGTCCCGAGGGCGACGCGCCCCGGCCCGTCCTGCTGAGCCGCACCCCCTACGGCAGGGCCGTGCCGAGCGCCGGGCACCACCTCGACGTCGAGCGCCTGGTGGCGGCCGGATACGCCGTGTGCCTCCAGGACGTCCGCGGCACCGGCTCCTCCCAGGGCGAGTTCCGCTTCCTGCGGGGCGAGGCCGCCGACGGCCACGACGCGGTCCGCTGGGCGGCCACGCGCCCCTGGTCCGACGGGAACGTCGGCATGTACGGCGACTCCTACCTGGCGATCACCCAGCTGCTGGCCGCCCAGGAACGCCCCGAAGGGCTGCGGGCCATCGCGCCCCACGTCTCCCCCCTCGGCCTGTACGAATGCGTCCACCAGCCGGGCGGCGTCGCCAACCTCAACGTCTTCCTCACCGTCAGCGTGGTCGTCCTGGCCGTGCGGGAGCTGGACCGCCGGATCGCGGCCGGGCTCGCCACGGCGCGGGACAAGGAGGCGTACCTGGCGGCGATCGGCATGCCGGACCGGATCGCCGAGACCCTCCAGGAGCTGTCCGAACGCCTTCCGCCGAGCGACCAGCCGCTGCTGGCCGAGCTCGTGCCCTGCTACGCCACCTGCGTGGACGCCGCCGACCCGGCCGACCCGCTGTGGCGCGAGGCCGTCGTGGACCACGCCGCGATCGAGGTGCCCGCGCTGGTCAGCACCGGCTGGTACGACTGTTTCAGCGCCGGCTCGATCGAGCACTACCTGCGCCTGCGCGGGCCGCGCCGGCTGATCGTCGGGCCGTGGAGCCACATCAGCCACGACCGGGACATCTGCGGCCGCGACTACGGCGACCGCGCGAGCCAGGACGCCGTCGACTGGACCGGCATCCACCTGGACTGGTTCGGCCACTGGCTGCGCGGCGCGCCCGCCCGGGACACGACGCCGGTGAAGATCTTCGTGATGGGGGCCGACGAGTGGCGGGACGAGGAGTCCTGGCCGCTCACACGGGCCCGGCCGGTGCCGTACCACCTGGGCGCCGGCGGCACGCTCACCCGCGAGCCCGCCGTCCACGGGCAGAACGCGGGCGGCGGCGCTTTCACCGCCGACCCCGCGGATCCCGTGCCGACGGTGGGCGGGGCGGTCATGACGTTCGACGCGTTCGGCCCGCTCGACCAGCGCCCGCTGGACGGCCGCGACGACGTCCTGCGGCACCGGACGGAACCGCTGTCCGCCGCCGTCGAGGTGAGCGGGCACGTCGAGCTGGTCGCGCTGGTCTCCGCCACCGCGCCCAGCGCCGACGTGACCGCCAAGCTGATCGACGTGCACCCCGACGGCCGCGCCGAGCTGCTGATCGACGGCGTCGCCAGGGTCACCGGCCTGACGCCGGGCGAGCCGGCCGCGGTCAGGGTGCCCCTGGGCTGGACCTCGAACCTCTTCCGCCCCGGCCACCGGATCAGGATCGACGTGGCCGGCTCCAACTTCCCGCGTTTCGCCCGGAACCCGGACAAGGGCACGACCACGCTGCACGCGCCCTCCTACGTGGTGCTGCCGACCATCGAGTAGAGCTCGGCCAGTGGCAGGGCGGCGCCCTCGGCGAAACGGCGTTCGAAGAGCTCCTCCCCGAGGGCCCTCCTGGCCGCCGCGCGTCCCTCCGTGGTGTCGGGCGAGGTGTCCTGGGGGACGACCGCCGACGCCCCGCCGAACAGCACCGCCGCCCGCTCCTGGTCGCCCGCGGCCTGCGCCGCCAGCGCGAACCCGGCCAGCGTCATCGACAGCAGCGGCCGGTCCGGGCTGACGTCGCCGAGGACGTCGAGCGCCTGGCGGTGCCGGGCCAGCGCGGCCGCCAGGTCGCCGGCGCGGGCCAGCGCCCGGCCGTAGGAGGTCAGGTACACCGCCGTGAGCTGCGGCACCCGGGGAGCCGCGGCCACGACACCGTCCATGTCCCGGTAGATCGCCAGGCTGCCGTCCAGGTCGCCGCGCTGCGCCTGGTACGCGGCCTCGCCCAGGCCGAGCAGCACCAGCGTCCACGGCGACGTCTCCTCGCCCACCCGGGACCTGGCCATGGCGAGGTCGGCGCCCGCGCCGTCCAGGTCGTCGACCCGCAGGCGGAGCTGGGCGAGCCGGATCAGGGTGGAGATCGACTCGTCGTCGCTGACCCATTCGCTGGTCAGCGATCTGGTCTCGGCGATCAGGTCGTCGGTGCTCGCGCCGCGCTCGGCCCGCAGGTCGGCCAGCCCCAGCAGCGCCTCGCTCAGCCCCCAGCGGTCGCCGAGCCGCCTGAACCCCTCGACCGCCCGTTCCAGCTCCCGCTCTCCCCCCGCCTGCATCCGGCCGCCGATCATCAGGGCGGCGGACGACAACCACAGGTCGTCGCTGCCGGCGTAGTCGCCGATCAGCGTGGCCGCCCGCTCGTCCTGGCCGGCCGCCGCGGCCATGACGACCCTGCTGATCAGCAGCAGCGGGTGCACCGGCCCCTCCCGGACCGCCCGCTCCACCAGCTCCTCCATCCGGACCGACAACTCCAGCATGGCCGCGCGGTCGTTGCTGATCGTCCCGAACACGTCGACGCCGTAGGCGAACATGCAGGACGTGTACGCCGCCGCGAGCCCCGGCGGCGGCGTGTCCCCGGCCAGGTCGAGCGCCTGCCTGGCCCACACCGCGCTCTCCCGGCGGTAGCCGCACATCCACCAGTACCAGTTGAGCGCCCCGCACAGCCGCAGCGCGGGCCCGGCGTCGCGCCGGTCGATCAGCCAGCGCAGCGCCGCCGCGAAGTCGTCGCGTTCTGCCGCCAGCCGTTCGATCCACTGCACCTGCGTGGCGGTGCGCAGCTCGGGCACCGCGCGTTCGGCCAGGTCGAGCAGGTGGCGGGCGTGCCGGTCGCGGTACTCGGCGGTCTCGTCCGCCTCGGCCAGGCGTTCCAGGGCGTAGGCGCGGATGGTCTCCAGCATCGCGTAGCGGCCTTCGGGCGACAGGCGCACCAGGGACTTGTCGGCCAGCGCGCCGAGGACGTCGGCCGTGCCGCCGCACACCTCCTCGACGGCCTCCAGGGTCGCGCCGCCGGCGAACACGCCGAGCCGCCGGGCCAGCACGCATTCCCGCTCGTCGAGCAGGTCCCAGCTCCACTCCACGACCGCCCGCAGCGTCTGCTGGCGCGGCAGCGCGGTACGGCTGCCGCCGTCGAGCAGCCTGAACCTGTCGTCCAGCCGGTCGGCGAGCTGGCGCGGCGTCATCGTACGCAGCCGGGCGGCGGCCAGCTCGATGGCCAGCGGCATGCCGTCGAGCCTGCGGCAGAGCGCGACCACGGCCGCCGCGTTGCCCTCGTCCACGGCGAACGACGGCCGGGCCGCCGCCGCCCGGTCGACCAGCAGCCGCACCGACGGGTACGCCGCCGCCTCGGCGGGCCCGGCCCCGAGCGGCGGTGGTTCGAGCGGCGGGAGGGGCAGCAGCCGCTCGCCCGGCACGTTGAGCGGCTCCCTGCTGGTGGCCAGCACCCGCAGCTCGGGGCACTCGTCGAGGAGCCGCTCGACCAGCACGGCCGCGGCCGTCACCACGTGCTCGCAGTTGTCCAGCACGACCAGCGCGGGCCGTTCGCCCAGTGCCTCGGCGACCTGCTCGACCACGTCCTTGGCCGCCTCGGGCGGGCGGTAGCCGGGGCGGTCGTCGCGCAGGCCGAGCGCGTCGAGCACGGCACCGGGCACGCCGGCCGGGTCGCTGACCGAGGCCAGCTCCACCATCCACGCCGCGGCCGGCCGCCGGCCGCGGGGCTCGCCTGCCGTCCGAGGTGCGGAGGGTTCGCCGGCCGGCCGGAGGGCCGCCTCGATGCGGGGTTCGGTGCGGGGGGCGGTGGCCAGTTGGAGGGCTGCCTCGGTCGCCAGCCTGGTCTTGCCCGCGCCGCCCGGCCCTACGAGCGTGACGAGCCTGTCGTGGCGGAGCAGGCCGGTGAGCCGTCCGAGCTCGGCCTCCCGGCCGATGAAGCTGGTGCGCGGCTTGCGTACGTTGCCCTTCGGCCGGCTCCTCGGCCACGCGACCGGGCGCGGCTCCGCCGACAACACCGCCAGGTGCGCGGCCCGCAGCTCGGCGCCGGGATCGACGCCCAGCTCGTCGGCCAGCCGGTGGCGGGTGCGTTCGAACAGCTCCAGCGCCTCGGCCTGCCGTCCGGACGCGGCCAGCCCGCGCATGGCCAGCGCGACCAGCCGCTCGCGCAACGGGTGCGCCGTCACCTCGGCGGCGAGCTCGACCGGCCGCCCGGCCGCCAGCAGGCGCTCGGCCCTGGCCTCGACCGCCGCCAGCCGCTCCTGCTCCAGGGCGGTCGCCGCGTCGGCCAGGTACGGGACCGACGTGAGATCCGCCAGCGCCGCCCCATGCCACAACGCCAGCGCCCGGTCGGCGTCCTCGCCCGCCAGCCGCCGGAACGCCAGCGCGTCCACCTGTTCGGCGGGGAGCGCGAGGGCGTACCCGCCGGGGCGGCTGTCGATCACCTCGTCCGGCCTGAGCGCCGCCCGCAGCCGTCTGACCAGCGTCTGCAGCGCGTTGGCCGCGTTGGCGGGCGGCTCGTGCGGCCAGAGCACGTCGATCAGCCGCTCCGCGGTGACCGTACGGCCCGCTTCGAGCGCCAGCACGGCCAGCAGCGCCCGCAGCCGGAGACCGCCGACCACGACCGGTCCCCCGTCGCCCTCGACCTCCAACGGCCCCAGGATGGATATCCGCACGTACCACATCCTGCCCTGCCTGCGCACATGCTCCGGTAGAGACCTTTCTCCCGCCCGTTTCCTCCCAGGGATGAACTCTTTCCACCGCCACGCGCCTGCCATCCGTTTTCGCGGACACGCAACGTCATCGATCGCTAACGTTCCGCTCGTGATCTCCTCCCAGCACGAGGCGCTGCACCGCGACTTCCGTGACAATCCAGAGCTCTGCACGAGCGTCTTCAAGGTGCTCGACATCCCCTTCCCGTCACCGACCGAGGTCGCGGTGGTGGACACCGATCTGACCGAGATCAAGCCGATCGAGCGGCGCGCCGACACGATCATGATGTTCACGTCCCTGGAAGGACAGCACGTGGTCATCACCGAGTCGCAGTCCAAGCCCGACGACCGCAAGACCGCCGCCTGGGCGCACTACATCAGCCACGTGCACGTCAAGTTCGCCTGCCCGGTGACGCTGCTGGTGATCTGCCAGGACGAGGCGACCGCCGGCTGGGCCGCCCTTCCGAAGACGATCGGCCTGCCGGACTGGCCGACGCTGTCCGTCCGGGCGGTCGTCGTGGGCCCGCACAACATCCCCGTGATCGACGACCTCGCCGAGGCGGTGAACGACGTGGTGCTCACCATGTTCTCGGCGCTGACCCACGCCCGTTCCCAGGAGGTCACTGCCATACTGGAAGTCCTGGCAGACGCCTTGGACACCACCGACACCACCAGCGCGGGACACATCGCCGAACAAACCGAAGTAGGCCTCGGAAACACCGACGCCCGACGAATCTGGAGAGACCTGATGGCGACCAAGACCTACCGCTACCAGTCCGAGTACGCCCAGATGCTGCGCGCCGAGGGCAGAGCCGAGGGCGAAGCCAAAGCGCTGCTGCGGATGCTCGACCGTCGTGGCGTAGTGGTCCCCGACGTCGTGCGTGAGCGCGTCCTCTCCTGCACCGACACCACCGTCATTGACACCTGGATCGACAGGGCCGTCCACGCCACCAGCCTCTCCGACATCTTCGGGATTGACGACGAGCAACCGGAACAGGGCTGACGGGCGGCCATGACGTACCGCTACCGCTCCGAGTACGCCGAGATGCTGCGCGCCGAAGGCGCGGCGGAGGCCATGACAGCCAGGGGCATGACCAGGGGGCTCTTGCGGCTGCTGGACGGGCGAGGCCTGGAGGTGCCCGATGATGTGCGGGAGAGGGTCACCGCCTGCACGGACATCGCCGTCCTCGAAACCTGGATCGACCGGGCCGTCCACGCCGACTGTCTCGGCGAGGTGTTCGGGTCAGGCTTGGAGGAGGGTGAGGAGGCCGGCGGCGATCAGGGCGGCGGCCCACATGCGGTCCACGTTGAACCAGGCGCGGCGCAGGATCGTCAGGCCGAGCACCTCGTAGACCACCAGGGCCACGACGCCGGCCACCACGAACATGGCCAGCGTGTGGAGGGCCGCCACCGCCAGTCCGCCTGAGACGGCGTGCCCCGGGTGGCCCTCCGCGCGCAGCCCGGTGAGTACGGGCAGCAGCATGAGCCCGGCGCCGTGGGCCGACGACATCAGGAAGGACCAGCCGGCGAGCTGGGCGAGCGACAGGCGCATGCCCACCCACCGGAAGTGGCGGGTGGACAGCAGCCGCCACAGCCCGAACGCCACCAGCACCAGCCCGCCCGCCACCGGCAGCGCCGCGCCCGTCATGAGGGAGCCGGTCACGGCCACCACGAGGGCGACCAGGGCCACCGACGCCAGGTGGCCCAGGGCGATCACGGGGATCGACTGGAGCAGCAGGTCGCGGCTGCGCTCCTGCAGGCCGCGGGCCACCGCGAAGAGCCAGCCCATGGCCGGGTTCAGGCCGTGGAAGGCCCCCAGCAGCAGGACCGTCGCGGTGCTCATGGCGGGCATGGTCACGGGTAGCAGTAGGAGTCGGAGGAGGCGTCGCCGCCCTGGAGGCGTACCTGGTGGGGGCGCAGGCCGCGGAAGGCGTCGCCGTGGGGGAAGAAGGCGGTGTCGAAGGTGAACGAGGCGGCGTCGACCTTGGCGAGCCAGGCTCCGACGCCCTCGGGGTAGAACTGGTCGTCCCAGGAGCCGTACAGGGAGTTGGTGAGGTAGACGCGGCGGCCGTCGCGGCTCACCTCGACCATCTGGGGGCCGCCGCGCAGCGGGAGGCCGGGCTCGGCGGGGTGCGGAGTGCGCCGGGTGATGCCGCCGATCCGCAGGGAGCCCAGCTCGACCGGCTTGTACGGGTCCGACACGTCGTACTGCTTCAGCTCGCCGGTGCCCCAGCACGAGACGTACAGGCGCTGGTCGTCCACGGCGAGGGCGATGTCGGTGACCAGCGGCGGCACGGCGGCGAACGGCTGCAGCACGGGCGGCAGCAGGGCGGGGTCGGCCGGTTCTGCGGGGATGGTGATGACCTTCCGCGCCTGCCAGCGGCCGTCCTCGTGGAACCACAACCAGACGGAGGCCGACAGGTCCTCCACGCTGGTGACCACGCCGACGAAGCCGTACAGGCGGGTGGGGTCGTGGGCGGGGCGCAGCTCCAGCGGCATCTGATGCTGGTCGCCCAGGTCCACCTCCTGCACGTGCCGGCGCTTGCGCAGGTCCCAGAAGTGCAGCTTGTGGCCGTACTTGCGGCCGAGCAGCAGCTCGCCGACCACGCCGTCCTCGATCATGGACGGGGTGCCCCACTCCGAGGTGATCAGCACGTCGTGGTTGATGTGCCACCAGAAGTCGTAGGCGAGGTACTGCGGCCCGCGGTCCAGCTCCCACCGGCCGAGCACCTCGAAGGAGGTGTGGTCGAGGACGGCGATCCCGCCGGGGCCCTCGGCGCCGTCCGCGCCGCCGAGCGCCGAGACGTACAGGCCCTCGGGGCCGCAGTGGACGGTGTGCGGGCGGGAGTAGCCCGCCCGCCTGGCCAGCGACTCGGCGTCGATCACCTTGACCAGCTCGGGGCTGACCCGGTCCTTGGTGTCGTAGATGTGGATGCGCGAGGAGCGCAGGCCGGGGACGACCAGGTAGCGCCGCTCGACGTGCGGGTGCGGCGCGTTGGGGCACAGTGCGCTGCTGCAGGCGTTCCAGCCGAAGTGGTGCAGCTCGTCGCCGGTGCCGGGCAGGTCGGTCCAGCCGATGACCGTGCCGTAGGCCGGGGAGGCGGGGTCGGTGTCGAGCACGGCCAGCGCGTCCGGACGGTTCGCCGACCGGTCGAAGGCGGCGACGTAGGCCAGCTTCTCCACGGGGGCCTCGACGGCGTCGCGCGGGGAGGGGTAGAACGTGGGGTCGGGGGTCCAGAGAGCCATGACATCAGATATTCACGAGTATCCCTACTGGGTCAATAGGCATCAGCGCCGCAAAGTGCAGGCCCCAGCCGACTAAATCGGCACATATCACGCGATACCGTTAAGCGTGTTCTTCGGTATCACGGACATCTGGACCTACGTCGTCGGCGCCTTCTTCATCGTGCTGCTCCCCGGCCCGAACTCCCTGTACGTCCTCAGCTTCGCCGCCCAGCACGGCGTCCGGCAGGGCTACCGGGCGGCGGCGGGCGTGTTCCTCGGCGACACCGTCCTGATGGTGCTCGCCGCCGCCGGGGCCGCGTCGCTGCTGCGCGCGACGCCCGCGCTGTTCACCGTCGTCAAGTACGTCGGCGCCGCCTACCTGGCCTGGCTCGGCTTCCAGATGATCCGCGGCGCGGTACGGGCCTGGCGGGCCGGTCCGGCGGCGGCGGACGACGCCGGGGCGGCCCCCCTGCGGCAGGCGCGGCCGTTCCGCAAGGCCCTGACGATCAGCCTGCTGAACCCGAAGGCGATCCTGTTCTTCCTGTCGTTCTTCATCCCGTTCGTGGACCCCGGGTACAGCGCGCCCTGGTTGTCGTTCCTCATCCTGGGCGCGGTGATCCAGATCTTCAGCGTGCTCTACCTCACCACGCTGATCTTCTCCGGCACGTTCCTGGCCGGCCAGTTCCGCCGGCACAAGAAGCTGAGCGCGGGCCTGACCTCGGGCGTCGGCGCGCTGTTCCTCGGGTTCGGCGCCAAGCTCGCCACGGCGTCACTCGGCTGAAAGCCAGGTTCAAGGGTGAGCTGGTTTCGTATGGAACAGATGGAACGCGGCAAAAGCGGCAGTCCTACTCGCCGGGCTCCGGTACGGTAGGCCACCGGCCTTCGGAGTCACACCCGGCGGGTGACGACGACCGGTCCATCCGGCAAGCCTGGACCCCCGAAGCCCGGGTAGACGCTGATCGTCGGCCTATCTGCGGAGCAGCCTTGAACCACCATCCGGTCGCACTCCCCCGTCTGACCGCGCTCGCCCGTCAGGCGGCCCCCCGCCTGCTCGAAGGCGTGGTCGCCCCCCTGCTGGTGTTCTACCTCGCCATGGTCGTGCTGGGCTTCAAGTGGGCCCTGGTGGCCACGGTCTCCTGGGTGTACCTCGGCGTGGCCTGGCGGCTGGTCAGAGGGGTCAAGGTGCCCGCCACCATGTTCCTGGCCGCGTTCGCGATCACGGTACGGGCCCTGGTGTCGTTCTGGACGGGCACCTGGATGTGGTTCTTCATCCAGCCGGAGCTGGGCACGATCTGCATCAGCATGGTCTTCCTGGCCTCCGTCCGGCTCGACCGGCCGCTGGTGCAGAAGCTCACCCTCGACTACATCCACCTGCCGTCGGCCGTGCTCAAGCACGAGCGGGTGCGCAGGTTCTTCGCCAGGATCACGCTGCTGTGGGCGTTCGTGCTGCTGGCCAACTCGACGCTGAGCATCTTCCTGGCCGTCTACGAGAAGCTGGAGGGCTCGCTCGGCGCGTTCATGGTGCTGCGCACCTCAGCGGTGGCCGTGATCAGCGGGCTGGCGATCACGTTCTCGATCCTGGCCTTCAAGCGCGTCCTGGCCAGGCTGCACGTGGCCCACGCCTGACCGTTCGGCCAGCAGGAACGCTCCACACATCCCCATCACCAGCCCGGTCAGCATGCCGAACAGCTCGGCGAAGTCCGCGACGCCCGTGCCGCCGTAGGCCAGGGGGCCGCCCGTGGACCTGACGATCATCGAGAACAGCCCCCAGCCGAACAGCGAGCCCGACCCCAGCCAGGCCAGCACCAGCGGCCGCCAGAACGGACCGTTCCCGCGCCGCCTGACCAGGGCCACCAGCGCGGCCGCCCCGCCCACCGCGAGCAGGCCCTTCAGCCCGTTCTGGACGGCCTGGACGGTCCCGTCGAACGCCATGACGACGCGCAGCACCGCGACGGCGGTCGCCACCAGGAGCGCGCCCCACGCCACCACCTCCTGGAACGACCTGGTCGCGCTCGGGAACGGCAGCTTGACCGGGGTGACGAAGACGGCCGGCCAGCGGTCGCGGGCGTAGAGGGCGAAGGCCGTCATGAGGGCGACGCCGAGGGTGATGAAACCGCCGTAGACGACCAAATAGACCCAGGTCTGGATCGGGCCGCCGCTGAAGATCGCCAGGCCGCCGATCAGCACGATCAGCGGGGTCGTCACGGCCAGCACCGACAGCAGGCCGGTGCCCACCCAGAGCGGCAGCAGCACCAGCCAGGCGGGCAGCCGCATGCCCCAGCGCATGGTGAAGGCCAGCGCCAGCAGCAGCCCGGCGGCCTCCATGGCGAAGGTCAGCGCGTTCATCCCGAGCATCTGCCCGTTGTCCATGAGCGCCGGGTCGGAGACGCCGACGGGGTCGCCGGTCAGCCAGAGCGTCTTGATCGTGAGGTAGGGCAGCGTGGCGGCGACCGCCACGATCGCGGCGGTGAGCCGGCCGATGCCCGCTCGCTGTTCTGTCATGCCCCGATCGTGCGCCTCAGGCGGGCCGGTCCCCTCCCGAGCGGCGGGGATCCGCCTCCCCCTCGCGGGGGAGCTCGACGGCCAGGCGGAAGCCGTCGCCGTCGGGGCCCGCGATCAGCGTGGCGCCGGCCAGCCGTACGCGCTCGCGCAGGCCCGCCAGGCCCAGCCCGCCGCGCCGGGCGCTGGGACGCGAGCTCGGCGGGCCGTTGCGCACGACCACCCGGTGCGGCGCGACCGACACGGCGACCGCCGCCCCCGGCGCGTGCTTGGCCGCGTTCGTCAGCCCTTCCTGGACGACGGCGTGCGCCAGCTCCGACGACGCCCCCGGCGCCAGCTCCAGGGTGATCGACATGCCGGAGTCCCTGGCCCGGCCGACCAGCTCGGCGACGTCCTCGCCCACCGGGGACAGCGGGGCCTCCTCGGCGTCCTCGCGCAGCAGGCCGATGATCTGACGCAGCCGCTCGGTCGCGTCGGCCGCCGCCACGCGCAGCTCGCCGGCCGCCTTGACCTGGGCCGGGCCGAGGCCGGGGGCGAGTTCGAGCCCGCCGGCGCGGACCGCGATCAGCGCCAGGTCGTGGCCGAGCGAGTCGTGCATCTCACGGGCGATCCTGGCCCGCTCGCGCAGCCGCGCCTGCGCCTCGACCGACAACCGCGCCTGCCGCCGCTGCTGGAGCACGCCCCGCCGGAGCAGCCCCAGCAGGTACGGCACCAGGTACGTGCCGACCAGCCCGGTGCCCATCGACACCCACAGCGCCAGGTCACCGCCATGGACCAGCACGACCCCGCAACCGACGGCCGCGATCAGGCAGAACACGGCCCCCGCGGGCCACAACCGGGTCATGCGCCGGCCGGTGAGGTAGGCGTACCAGATGATGAACGGCGAGGTCGCGAGCAGCGGCAGGATCTTCACGTTGCGCCGGGGCAGCAGCCACGTCAGGTCCACCGTCGCGAAGCCCTCGGTGAAGGTCCACGGGCCGAGCGGCAGCAGCAGCACCAGCGCCGCCAGCGGCCAGGCCCGGCCCACGAGCACGGCCAGCGCGGCCAGTCCCACCCTGGGCAGCGTCACCAACACGAACCCGGCCGGCTCGACGAACGGGTCGGGGCCCATGGCGGTCACGAAGATGCCCAGCACGGCCCACAGCAGCAGGTCGAGGACGACCTGACGGCGGTTCTCACGACGCAGACGGTTCACGCACCGACGTTATCCGCCGCCGGACGGGGCCGGTCCCGCCCGAAGGTCATGCGGCGCCCCTGACGAAAGTCAGGGTGGTGCCTGGTGCAGCGATCACGGTGGGGCTAACCCCACCTGAAAGGCGGATACCTCCTCTCCTGTTTCTGGAGCGCGCAACCGGTTTGATCGTGGGTGTCACGCGGAAGTCGCACGTCCGCCCCTGACGAAAGTAGGGGGTGGCGCGTGCCGATGGTCCGATGTGCCATGACCTGCGGAATTTCTACCTTCATGGGGTAGGCGGCCCTGACCCTCCTAGGGGACGGGCCCGCGTTCGACCGGGGGCATCCCCGATGTCCCCGGTCCGCTCACACCGACAGGCTTTGTGAGTGCCCTGACGATCGGAGTCCACGCATATGTCGCACGCCATTCTCGACCTGGTCCAGCAGGTGATGTCATCGCCATGGCTGTACGTGGCGCTGTTCGCCCTGGCGCTGCTCGACGGCTTCTTCCCCATCGTGCCCGCCGAGACGTCGGTCATCACCGCGGCGGTGTTCGCCGCCTCCGGCCAGACCAACCTGGCCCTGGTGATCCTGGTCTCGGCGCTCGGCGCGTTCGCCGGCGACCACGTGTCGTACCTGATCGGCAACCGGTCGGCGGGGCGGCTGCGGGGCAAGAAGGCGTTCGTCTGGGCGCGTGGCGCGCTGGCCGAGCGGGGCGGGCTGGTGCTGGTCGTGGCCAGGTACATCCCCGGCGGGCGGACCGCGACGACGCTGACCATGGGCGCCGTGGGGCATCCGCTGCGCTCGTTCACGTTCTTCGACGCCATCGCGGCCGGCTCGTGGGCGGTGTACTCCGGGCTGATCGGCTTCTTCGGCGGCATGGCCTTCGAGAACGACCCGATCAAGGGCCTGCTGCTGGGCCTCGGCATCGCGCTGTCGATCACCGGGCTCGTCGAGCTGGTGCGGTGGGCCAGGAAGCGGCGCGCCACCCAGCCTTCCCCGGAACGCCTTCCGGTGGACACGTCCGTTTGACCCTGCCCGGCAACCATCCGTCTGAAAGGAGTGCGCATGAGTGTGCTGGCCGCGGCGATCGCGCTGGTCGGTTCGCTGTTCTTCGCGCTCGGGGCCGCGCTGCAGCAGTTCGAGGCGGCGGGCTCGGCGAAGCCCGCGCTGCTGACCCTGCCGCGCAGGCCGCGCTGGCTGCTCGGCGGCGCCTCCATCGTGACGGGCGGCGGCCTGCACATCGTCGCCCTCGGGCTCGGCCCGCTGACCGTGGTGCAGCCGATGGGGGTGGCCAGCCTGCTGTTCGCGCTGCCCATCACCGCCGCGCTGCACGGCCGCCGGCCCTCCCGCAAGGAGCTGGCCGCGGCGGGCGTGGTCGCGGCCGGGCTGATCGGCCTGGTGCTGCTGGTGCCGGAGTCCGACGGGCCGACGTACCTGGCGCCCACGGGCGTGCTCACCCTGCTCGCCGTGGCCGGTGTCGCGGCGGTGCTGCTGTGGGCGGGCTCGAAGGCGGCCTCCCCCGCCGGCCGGGCCGCGCTGCTCGCCACGGGCTCCGGCGTCCTGTACGGCGCGACCGCCACGCTCATGCGCGTGCTCGTGGACGGCGGCTGGA
This sequence comes from Nonomuraea sp. NPDC005730, assembly GCF_040630865.1. Lineage (NCBI taxonomy): Bacteria > Bacillati > Actinomycetota > Actinomycetes > Streptosporangiales > Streptosporangiaceae > Nonomuraea > Nonomuraea sp. NPDC005730. The sequence goes on along the minus strand of NZ_JBEXYK010000008.1, from coordinate 198,310 downwards.
ACTGGTGGTACCTGCTGGCCCTGCCGGTCCCGCTGCTGCTGGCGCTGGTGATGCTGCAACGCGCCTACGCCGTCGGGCACTTCGGCGTCTCCTTCGCCTCGCTGCAGATCGCCGACCCGCTCACGGCGGTGGCCTTCGGGGCACTGCTGCTCGGCGAGCCGCTGCCGTCCGGCCTCGCGCCGATCGCGGCCGCCGCCCTGACCGCGGCGGGCACGGTCGCCCTGGCCCGGACGTCCCCGCTGGAGGCGCGCAACGACCTCGCCTGATCCCCTCCCCTGACCGAAACCCCCTGTTCGTCCATCGGCCCTCCCCCAGCCGTCCCCCCTTGTGAAAGCGGAGTCACCGTCATGGCCATGCCCCTGCGCAACGTCACCGACCACGCCCAGCTCGCCCCCGCCCCCGAACGTCCCCGCCGCGTCCTGATCTCGACCGACACCTATCCCCCCGACGTGAACGGCGCCGCCTACTTCACCCACCGCCTGGCCACCGGCCTGGCCGCGCGCGGCAACGAGGTGCACGTGGTGTGCCAGTCGGAGGCCGGCCCGGCCAGCGCCGACGTGGTGGACGGCGTGGTCGTCCACCGGCTGCGCTCGGCCCCGCTGCTGGTGCACCCGACCATGCGGGTCACCGTGCCGACCAGGCTCGACCGGCTGGTCGCCGACATCGACCCGGACGTGCTGCACACCCAGGGCCACTTCGTGGTCGGCCGGGCCGCCATCGCCGCCGCCCGGCGCCGCGGCGTGCCGGTCGTGGCCACCAACCACTTCATGCCCGACAACCTCTTCCAGTTCGGGCACGTCCCCGAGACGCTGCGGGCCAGGGCAGGCCGGCTGGCCTGGCGCGACTTCAGCCGGATCTTCAAGCGCGCCGACCACATCACCACGCCGACCCCGCTGGCCGCCAAGCTCCTGTCCGACCAGGGCTTCTCCCGTGACGTCGAGGCCGTCTCGTGCGGCATCGACCTGGGCAGGTTCCACCCGCACGCCGAGCCCAAGTCGTGGGCGCGCCGGCGGTTCGCGCTGCCCGACCGGCCGACCGCCCTGTTCGTGGGCCGCCTGGACGAGGAGAAGCACCTCGACGAGCTGATCCGCGCGCTGCCCCTCGTGCTCAACGAGACCGACGCGCAGGTGGCGTTCGTGGGCCGCGGCAACCAGCGGATGGAGCTGGAGAAGCTGGCCAAGCGCATCGGGGTGGGCGACCGGGTGTTCTTCGTCGGGTTCGTGCCCGACGAGAGCATGCCGCAGGCGTTCGCCGCCGCCGACGTGTTCGCCATGCCGGGCGTCGCCGAGCTGCAGAGCATCGCCACGCTGGAGGCCATGGCGTCCGGCCTGCCCGTCGTGGCCGCCGACGCGATGGCCCTGCCGCACCTGGTGGACGGCAACGGCTACCTCTACCAGCCGGGCGACGTGGTCGCGCTGGCCAGGCACCTGACCGCCGTCCTGACCGACGACGACCTGCGCGCCCGCCTGGGCAACGCGAGCCGGGCGCTGGCGCTCACCCACGACGACCAGGTGTCGCTCGCCCGCTTCGAGCAGATCTACGACGAGGTGGCCCGATGACCTGGCGTGCCGTGCTGGCTCCCGTGGCCGGCGCCGTGACCGCGGTGGCCGCCCTCGGCTACGCGCAGGTGACCCTGCCCGAGCAGCCGCTGATCAGCGACTACGCGCTCGTCCCCGGCGGCATGCTGCCGGTGCTGGCCGGGACGCTCGCGCTGGCCGCCGCCTGTCTGTCGCTGGCGTACGGGCTGGCCGCCCGGGAGCCGGGGCGGACCGCCGCCGCCCGCGTGCTGCTGCTGGCGGGGGCGGCCGGGCTGATGCTCAGCGCCATCTTCCCCACCGATCCCGGCATGTCGGACCTCAGCACTCTCGGCGGGGAGATCCACCGCTGGTCGGCGGCCGTGGTCTTCACCGCGCTGCCGGTCGCCGGCTGGACCCTGGCCAGGGGGCGGGCGGCGGCCGCGCGCTGGAGCGCGGTCAAGGCCCTGAGCGTGACCTCCGGGCTGGCGCTGGTCGCGTACCTGGCGGCCCACCCGGCCGCCGTCACCTCCTCGCTGATCGGCGGTGAGGCCTACTACGGGCTGCTCGAACGGGGGCTGGTGCTGGCCGAGATCGTGCTCGTCGTCGCCATGGCGCTGGCCTGCGCGCCGGGCCGCGCCGCCGTACGGACCGAGGGCACGCGGGCCACCGGGGCGCCCGTGCAGCCCGAGAGCCCGCAGCGGCTGGCGGCGTGACCGTCGGCTTGACCGGTGGCGCGGCCATACTTCGTCCGCCGTCGAACGGTCGGCGGCCTAGCGTGGACCCATGCTCATCACCCACCACGCCGAAGCCCTGGCGGTGCTGTCCGACAGCCGGTACGTGCCGCCGCCCGTCCCGCAGGACGGCGAGCCGGGGACGCTCGCCTGGCTGCGGGCCCACGTGTCGCGCTTCAGCACCGGCGAGACGCACGCCGAACGCCGCCGGCTGGTCGTCGAGCGCCTGTCCGCCCTGGACCCGGCCGCGCTGCGGACGGCCGCCAGGGCCGCGACGCGGGACCGCGACGGCGACTGGCGGGGCGTCCCGACGGCCGTGCTGGGGGCCGCGCTCGGCGTGCCGGACACCTCGGCCGTGCCCGCGGCCGCGAGCGGCTACCTGTCGGGCGAGGGAGGCCCGCAGGCCGACGCCGCCGTCGCCGAGCTGCTCGGCCTGACCGACCTGCCGGCCGTCACCCTGCTGCTCCAGGGCCACGCCGCCACCGAGGCGCTCATCGAGAACGCGCTCACCCACGCCGCGCCGGGCGACGACCCCGAGGCGGTGCTGCGCGAGACGCTCAGGCAGGACCCGCCGCTGAGGACCGGCCGCAGGCTCGACACCCGCACCGGCGAGGAGGTCACGATCGACCTGGTCGCGGCCAACCGCGATCCCGAGGTGTTCGCCGACCCCGACCGCTTCGACGCCTCCCGGGGCCCGGTCCCCCACCTGACGTTCGGGGACGGCCTGCGCCCGTGCCCCGCTCCCGCCCACGCCCTCGCGCTGGCCGCCGGCGTGCTCGACGCGCTCCTCGAAGGGACCCGCCGATGAACTTCCACGACCTGCACAAGCCGGGCGACCCGCTGCTGCTGCCCAACGCGTGGGACTACGGCTCGGCCGCGATCCTGGCCGCGCACGGCTTCCCCGCGATCGGCACTACCAGCCTCGGCGTGTCCGCCGTGCACGGCAAGCCGGACGCCGCCGGCGCGACCAGGGCCGAGACGATCGAGCTCGCCGAGACGGTCAAGGACCTGGGCGTGCTGGTCACGGTGGACATCGAGGGCGGCTTCAGCGACGACCCGCAGGAGGTGTCGGACCTGGTCGCGAGCCTGGCCGCGCTCGGGGTGGCGGGGGTCAACCTGGAGGACGGCCGTCCCGACGGCACGCTGCGCCCGGTCGAGCTGCACCGGCGGATCATCGAGGCCGCCAAGGGCCACGGCGTGTTCGTCAACGCCCGCACCGACACCCACTGGCTGGGCACCGGCGACTGGCGCGAACGGGTGGACGCCTACGAGCACGCCGACGGCATCTTCGTCCCCGGGCTCTCGGATCCGGCGGAGATCGCCGAGGTCGTCGCGCGGACGCGGCTGCCGCTCAACGTGCTCTACCAGCCGGGCGGGCCCACGCTCGACCGGCTGGCCGAGGCGGGGGTGGCGCGGGTGAGCACCGGCTCGCTGCTCTACCGGGCCGCGCTCCAGGGCGCGCTGGCCGCCGTGCTGGGCGCGCAGGGCAAGGAGGCCCCGGCGCTGCCGACGTACGGAGAAATCGCCGCGCTCCTCCCGCAGACCCGATAATCGGGGCATGCGCTTCGAGATCCTCGGCCCCACCAGCGTGCTGGACGAGGACGGCGCGCCGGTGGCGCTCGGCGGGCCGCGGGTGCGCGCCCTGCTCACCCTGCTGGCCCTGAACGCCGGCCGCGTCGTCGGCGCCGGCCGGATCGTGGACGACCTCTACGGCCCCCACCCGCCGGACGGCGTGGCCAACGCGCTGCAGTCCCAGGTGTCCAGGCTGCGCCGGGCGCTCGGCCGGGACCTGGTCGAGTTCCACCCGGCGGGCTACCGGCTGGTCGCCGACCCGCACGACGTGGACGCGCGCCGCTTCGAGCTCCTGGCCCTGGACGGGCGGCGGGCGCTGGCCGCCGGGGACGCCGGGCGGGCGGCGGCGCTGCTGGGCGAGGCGCTGGAGTTGTGGCGGGGCGCGCCGCTCGCCGACGCGCCGCACGCGGTGTCCGCCGCGGCCGGGCTGGAGGAGCTGCGGCTGGCGGCCGTCGAGGACCGTCTCCAGGCCGACCTGGAGCTCGGACGGCACCGCGACCTGGTCGCCGAGCTGCGCCGGCTCACCGCCGCCCATCCGCTGCGCGAGCGCCTGCGCGCCCAGCTCATGCGCGCCCTGTACGGCAGCGGCCGGCAGGCCGAGGCGCTGGCCGTCTACGACGAGGCGCGGCGGCTGCTCGACCGGGAGCTGGGCATCGAGCCGGGCGCCGAGCTGGCCGCCGTGCACCTCGCCGTCCTGCGCGCCGACCCGTCCCTCACTCCGTCGATCACCGTGCCGATCACCGTGCCGATCACCGTGCCGAGTCCCGTGCCGAGTCCCGCGCCGAGTCCCGCGCCGAACCCCCCGCCGACTTCGACGCCAACCTCGACGCCGGCCTCCGCACCGACCTCGGCGCCGATCCCGCCGCCGGTTCCCCCGTCCCTTCCCGAGCCAGGGGGGCCCGCCGTGTCGCCGGGCGGGGGGTTGAAGCAGGGGTTGCGGGCGCAGCTCACCAGTTTCGTGGGCCGGGCGGAGGAGCTGGCGCAGGTGGGCGCGCGGCTGCGGGACAGCAGGCTCGTCACGCTGATCGGCCCCGGCGGCGCGGGCAAGACCAGGCTGGCGCAGGAGGCGGCCGCCCAGGAGCCGGGCGACGTGTGCTTCGTGCCCCTCGCCCACGTCGCCGGCGCCGCCGGGGTGCCCGGCGCGGTGCTGGTCGCGCTCGACATCCGCGACGCCCTGCTGCCCGCGCCCCAGCGCGTCGCGGTCGGCCCCGTCACCCGGCTGCTCACCGCGCTGGCCGAGCGCGACCTGCTGCTCGTCCTGGACAACTGCGAGCATCTGGTCGGCGCCGTGGCCGAGCTCGCCGACACGCTGCTGGCCTCCTGCCCCGGGCTGCGGGTGCTGACGACCAGCCGCGAGGCGCTGGGCATCACCGGGGAGTCGATCCTGCCGGTGTCCCCGCTGCGCCTGCCGCCGCCGGAGCCGGACGACCCGCTGGAGTACGCCGCCGTCCGGCTGTTCGCCGACCGGGCCGCCGCCGTGCGTCCGGGGTTCGCCGTGGACGCCGGCCACGCCGCGCACGTGGTGCGCATCTGCCGGGCGCTGGACGGGCTGCCGCTGGCCATCGAGCTGGCCGCGGCCCGCCTCCGTACGCTGTCGGTCGCCGACGTGGCGGCCCGCCTGGACGACCGGTTCCGGCTGCTGACCCGCGGCAGCCGTACGGCGCTGCCCCGGCACCAGACGCTGCGCGCGGTCGTCGCGTGGAGCTGGGACCTGCTGGACGACGCCGAGCAGCGCCTGGCCGCCCGCCTGAGCGTGTTCGTCGGCGGCGCCACGCCCGAGGCGGCCGAGCGGGTGTGCGGGCTGCCGGAGGAGGTGCTGTTCTCGCTGGCGGAGAAGTCGCTGGTGGAGTACGTCGGCGGCCGGTACCGCATGCTCGACACGATCCGGGCGTTCTGCGCCGAACGCCTGGCCGAGTCCGGCGAGACCGCCGCGATCAGGGACGCGCACACCGCCTACTACCTCGACCTGGTCCTGACCGCCGACCCGCTGCTGCGGACCGCCGACCAGCTCACCTGGCTGGCCCGCCTCGACGAGGAGAGCGACGACCTCGAAGCCGCCGTGCGCTGGACGACCGCGTCCGGGCGGCCGGAGACCGGCCTGCGGCTGCTGGCGCACAGCTCCTGCTACTGGTGGATGCGCGGCCACCGCGGCCTCATCGCCGGCCTGGCCGCCGCGCTGCTGGCCAGGATCGGCGACGCCCGCCCCGCCGGCATGGAGGAGGAGTACGTCATGTGCCTGCTCGTCACCGCGTGGACGGGCGTGGCCGACGACGTCGTGCGCGAGCGGCTGGCCGAGGTGCGCGAGCTGCTGCCGATCACCCACCTGCCGGAGCGGGTGGAGTTCCTGATGATGATGCGGTCGATGTTCACCGGGCCGCCGGGCGACGTCGAGGAGATCTACCACGAGCTGCAGGCCCACACCGAGGGGCTGCCGCCCTGGCAGCGGGCGTTGTCGTACAGCGGCGCGGGGTTCGTGCTGCAGATCCTGGGGCGGATCGAGGAGTCGCTGGCCGCCTTCCGGCACGCCCTGGCCGCCTTCCGGGCCATCGGCGAGCGCTGGGGGGCGGTGCTGGTGCTGTCGGGCCTCGGCGAGCTGGCCTCCCGCGAGGGGGACTACGCGGCCTCGTACGCGCTGTCGGACGAGGCGCTGACGCTGGCCCGCGAGCTCGGCGCGCGGGCGGAGATGGCCGAGGCCCTGTGCCGGCGCGGCGACGCGCTGCTCGGCATGGGCGAGCCGCTGGGCGGGCGGGCCGACTTCGAGGAGGCGGCCGAGCTGGCCCGTCGCGTGGGTTCCATGGACATGCTGGCCTGGGCGCACCTCGGGATGGCCGAGGTGGCGCTGATCGGCGGCGAGCGCGACGCCGCGCTGTCCCTGCTGGCCCAGGCCCGCGCGGAGTGCCCCGACGACTGGTTCAGCACCGAGGACATCCGCAACCGCATCGACGAGGCCCTCGGCCGGGCGGTCAGCGAACGGTAGGCGGGCCGTCAGCCGCCCCCGCCACCGTGGACGGCATGACGCGAAAATGGGCCTGTCTGGCCATCGCCTGCCTGGCGACGCTGCTGCTCTCGGTCGATCTCACCGTGCTGCACCTGGCGCTCCCCCGGCTGGTCGCCGACCTCGGTGCGAGCTCGACGCAACTGCTCTGGATCGGCGACATCTACGGCTTCGCCCTGGCCGGCCTCCTCGTCACCATGGGCAACCTCGGCGACCGCGTGGGCCGCAAGCGGCTGCTGCTGATCGGCGTGGCCGGCTTCGGCGCGGCCTCGATGGTGACCGCCTACGCCCCGAACCCCGAGCTGCTGATCGCGGCCAGGACGCTGCTGGGCGTGGCGGGCGCGATGATCATGCCGTCCACGCTCTCGATCGTCAGGAACGTCTTCGCCGACCCGCGCGAGCGGACCGCGGCCATCGGGCTCTGGAGCGGGATGAGCGCGGCCGGGTTCGCGATGGGGCCGGTCGTCGGGGGCGTGCTGCTGGACCACTTCTGGTGGGGGTCGGTGTTCCTGCTCAACGTGCCGATCATGGTGCTGGTGCTGGTCTGCGGCTTCCTGCTGCTGCCGGAGTCGCGCAACCCCGCCGCCGGACGGATCGACGGGCTCAGCGTGGCACTGTCGTTCGCCGGTGTCGTGACGGCCGTCTACGCGGTCAAGGAGGCCGCCCACCAGGGCCTGGCGCACGCCGACGTGCTGGGGGCGGCCGTGGCCGGCGCGGTGTGCCTGGTGCTGTTCGTCCGGCGGCAGAGGACGCTGACCACGCCGCTGATCGACGTCCGGCTGTTCCGGCGGCGGGCGTTCAGCGCGTCCGTGGGCACGAACCTGCTGGCGATCTTCGCGTTGTCGGCCATGAGCCTGCTGTTCGCCTGGTACCTGCAGCTCGTCCTGGGCTGGTCACCGCTGCAGGCCGGGCTGGCGCAGATCCCCGGCGGCCTGAGCGGCGCGGTGGGCGGGGTGCTCGCGGCCCGGCTGATCGGCCGGCTCGGCAGGAACGGCGTGGTCGCGCTCGGCCTGGCACTGAACGCCGGCGCGTTCGTCCGGTACGGCATGCTCGGCACCGAGGTGGACTATCTCACCCTGCTGCCCGTGATGATGATCGGCGGGCTGGGAGTCGGGCTCACGTTCACCGTGAACAACGACAACATCCTGGCCACGGCCCCCAAGGAGCGGGCGGGGGCGGCGGCCGCGGTGTCGGAGACGGCGTTCGAGCTGGGCGGGGCGCTGGGCATCGCGGTCCTGGGCACCGTGCTCAACAGCGTCTACCGCGCGAACCTGCTGGTGCCCGCCGGGGTGCCCGGCGAGGCGGCGCGGGAGTCGATCGCCGGGGCCACCGCCACGGCCGCGGCCCTGCCCCCGCAGGCCGCCGGAGAGCTGATGCGCGCGGCGCGCACGGCCTTCGTGGCCGGGATGCAGGTGACGACGCTGGTCACGGCGGTGTTGCTGGCCGTGGTCGCGGTGCTCGCGCTGACCGGGCTGCGCGGTGTGCCGAAGGTCATCCAGGAAGAGTCGCCGGTCCCTCACTGAGCGCGGGGACGTCCGCCGCGGGCCCGCCGGGAAGCGGGCGCAGGCTGCTCATCCTGGCCAGCACGAGCAGCGCGGCCACCCCGGTGGCCACCGGGGCGACCACGAACGCCAGGGAGGCGCCGAAGTGGTCCACGAGCTGCCCGGCGACCGACGACCCGGCCGCGATGCCGAGGGCGATGCCGCCGTTCAGCCAGGTGAACGCCTCGGTCCGGACCTCCGCCGCGACCAGGCCCTCGACCAGGGTGTAGCCGGTGATCACCACGGGGGCGATCACCAGGCCGGCCAGGGCGGCGGCGACGTACATGTGGGGGACGGCTCCGGCGAGCGTGAACGCGCTGGTCGCGACCGCGAGCAGGGCCAGCCCGGCGGCCAGCCGGACGCGGGCGGACGACCGCCAGCGGACCGCGCCGTACAGCAGGCCGCCGAGCATGCTGGCGCCGGAGAAGACGCCGTAGACGGGTCCGGCGGCGGCGGGCGCGTGCAGGGCGGTGGTGAGCGAGGTGACGCCGACCTGGAGGCTGCCGAAGACCGACCCCATCGCCAGGAAGGCGGCGGCCAGCAGCGCCACGCCGCGCCGCCGCAGCACGCCCTTGGAGGCGGCGATCCTGACCGGCACCGGCTCGGGCGCGCCCGTCCGGACGGCGGCGAAGACCACCGTGCCCACCAGGATCAGCACGAGCCCGCCGAGCAGCGCGACCACCGGCGAGTACGCCGTGGACAGACCCACCAGCAGCACCGGGGCCAGCGTGAACGTCAGCTCGTCGGTGATCGACTCGACCGCGAACGCCGTGTTCAGCCTGCCGGTGCCGCCGAGCCGGTGCGCCCAGCGGGCCCGGACCATCGAGCCGACCTGCGGTCCGGACGCGCCGACGAGGGCGGCCATGGCGACCAGCGGCGCGAGGTGGGCGTGCGCGGCGGCCAGGGCCAGCAGGCCGCCCATGGCCAGCGCGTGCAGGGCCACCTGCGGGAGCAGCACGCGGGCCTGGCCGTACCGGTCGGCCAGGCGGCCCGTCTGGGGGCCGATGAGGGCCTGGAAGACGGCGGCGGCTGCGGCGGTGATCCCGGCCGCGCCGTAGGAGCCGGTGGACCACTGGACCAGCAGCAGGATGCCCATCTGGGTCATCGCGAACGGCACGCGGGCCAGCAGCGCGGGCACGAGGAACCGCCAGGCTCCGGGGGTGGCCAGCACGTCGAGGTAGGACCTCAAGGGTCTCCGTCCAGATCAAGACGGAGCCCTCCCCCGGGGGAGCACACCGTCGGAGGTGGGCTTCGACCGGGGTAGATACCGGCGGGTGCCGGCCGCCGAGCGGTCAATCAGTTCACTTCAGTCAAACGCGACGAGAGCCGATCCTATTGCAGGAAACGGGCGACTTAATTCATTTATCGTTGACTTCAACGACGTTGAGATTTACCGTCGGAAGTCTGGAGGCAGTGACATGGATGCGATCCTGAAATTTCCCGACATCGACGGCTCGATGCTCGCGCTGGTGGGCGGCAAGGCGGCCAACCTCGGCGTCCTCACCAGGGCGGGGCTGCCCGTCCCGCCGGGTTTCTGCGTCACGACGGAGGCGTACCGCGCGATCACCGCGGGCCTCGGCGACGTGACGGACGCGGCCGTCGCCCGCAAGCACATCCTCGACGCGACGATCCCCGCCGGCCTCGCGCGGGCCGTGACGGAAGCCCTGGCCGAGACCCTGTCGGGCGGCCCGGTGGCGGTGCGCTCGTCGGCCACCGCCGAGGACCTCCCGTACGCCAGCTTCGCCGGCCAGCAGGACACCTACCTCAACGTGGCCGGACCGGAGGCGGTGCTCGACGCGGTACGCCGCTGCTGGGCCTCGCTCTGGACCGATCGCGCGGTCGCCTACCGCGAGTCCAACGGCATCGACCACCGGGCGGTCAGCCTGGCCGTGGTCGTCCAGCGCATGGTGGACGCCCGGACGGCCGGGGTGCTGTTCACCGCCGACCCCGTCACCGGACGCCGCCGGCGGGCGGTCGTCGACGCCGCTCCCGGCCTCGGCGAGTCCGTGGTGTCGGGCGCGGTCAACCCCGACCATTTCCTCATCGACCCGGACAGCGGGCGCGTCCTGGAGCGGCGGATCGGCGACAAACGCCTGGCCGTGCGCCCTCTGCCGGACGGCGGCGTCGTCCACGAGGCGGCCGACGCCTCCACCGAGCCGTGCCTGACCGACGGCGAGCTGCGCGAGCTGGCCGCGCTCGGCACCCGGGTCGAGGAGCTCTACGGCGTGCCGCAGGACCTCGAATGGGCCTTCGACCAGGCGGGCACGCTCTGGCTGACCCAGGCCAGGCCCATCACCACGCTGTTCCCGCTGCCCGCCGGGCACCGGGGCGAGGGGTTGCGCGCCTACTTCTGCTTCAGCGTCGCCCAGGGCGTCCTGCGGCCGTTCACGCCGATGGGGATGGCGGCGGCGCGGGCCGTGTCCGCCGGGGTGTCCGGCCTGTTCGGCTTCCCCGTGGCCGCGCCGCTGGCCGGCGCGCCGGCCTTCGCCGAGGCGGGCGGGCGGCTGTTCGTCGACGTCACGGGCGTGCTGCGGAGCAGGGTGGGCCGGGCGATCGTGCCGCGCGTGTTCGACGTCATGGAGGCCAGGTCGGCGCGGTTGCTGCGCGGCCTGTTCGACGACCCGCGCCTCGGCGTCACCCGGCACTCGGTCTGGCCGTTCGTCCGCCGGCTGGGCGCGATCACGGTGCGCCATCGTCTGCCGGTCACGTTCGTCCGGGCGCTGGCCGATCCGGCGGGCGCGGAGCGGCGGGCGCGCCGGCAGGCCGACGCCCACCTCGCCAGGCTCGCCCCGCCGCCCGGCGCGAGCCTGACGGAACGCGTGGACCACGTGGCCAGGACGCTGATCGGCCAGGTCGTGCCGATAGCGCCGCGGGTCTTCCCGGTGGCCGCCGCCGCGCTGCCCATGCTGCTGCTGGCCGCGCGGCTGCTGAAGGGCAGGGCCGCCCCGGGCGAGCTGCAGACCGTCCTGCGCGGCGCGCCCAGGAACGTGACCACCGAGATGGACCTGGCGTTGTGGGCGCTGGCCCGGCGGCTGCGCGAGGACCCGGACGTGGCCGCCCGGTTCCTGGCCGAGCCGCCCGAGCTCCTGGCCCGCGAGCCCCTGCCCGCCCCCGTACGCGCCTTCCTCGACGAGTACGGCCACCGCGCGGTCGCCGAGATCGACCTCGGCCTCCCCCGCTGGTCGGAGGACCCCACGCACGTCATCGGCATGCTCGCCAACTACCTGCGCCTGGAGGATCCGGCCATGGCCCCCGACGTGCTGTTCGCGAAGGGCGCGGCCGAGGCCGAGGCGATGGTCGAGGAGCTGGCCGGGCGGGTGGGCGGCCTGCGCGGCCGGGTGGTGCGCTTCGCGCTCGGCCGGGCCAGGGAGCTGGTCGGGGTGCGGGAGCTGCCGAAGTTCCTCATCGTGCGGATCTTCGCGGCGCTGCGCGCCCAGTTGCTCGACGTGGGCCGCGAGCTGGCCGGCCGGGGGCTGCTCGACGCGCCCGGCGACGTGTTCTTCCTGACCCTGGCGGAGGCCAAGTCCGGCCGGGACCTGCGCGGGCGGGTCGCCGTCCGGCGCGAGCGCCACGAGCGGGAGCTGCGCCGCCGGCACGTGCCGCGGCTGTTGTTGTCGGACGGCACCGAGCCCGAGGCCGTCGCCTCCGGGCAGCCGGCCGAGGGCGCGCTGACCGGCTCGCCCGCCTCGCCCGGCCAGGTGACCGGCGTGGCCAGGGTGGTGCTCGATCCCGTGGGCGCGCGCCTGGAGCCCGGCGAGATCCTGGTCTGCCCGTCCACCGACCCCGGCTGGACGCCGCTGTTCCTGACCGCGGGCGGGCTGGTCATGGAGATGGGCGGGTCGAACTCGCACGGTGCGGTGGTGGCCCGCGAGTACGGCATCCCGGCCGTCGTCGGCGTCCCGCACGCCGTCGAACGCCTCCGTACGGGCCAGACCGTCACCGTGGACGGCACCGCGGGCACGGTCGTCTGAGACGGCCGGGCCCTCCGGTGCGGCCGGGACGGTCACCGTCAGGCGCCCGGGTTCCGCGGGCAGGCCCGGATCATCGTCGGTGACAGCTCGTCGAGGCGGGAGCCGATCATCCTGGCCACCCCCTCGATGGTCTCGATGCCCGCCCCCTCCCCCGGCTGCTCGTCGGTCTGCACCGCCAGCAGCAGGTCGCGCCCCGGCCCGACGACGCGGCCGTAGCTGGTCACCGCCCAGGTGTTGTGGATGAACGGGCGCGGCGTCCAGCCGTTCTTCAACGCCACCCGGTCCACCGGGCGGGCGGCCGCGCTGACACCCCACGACTGGTCCTTGACCACGCGTCCCATCAGGCCGAGCACGAGGTCGCGGTCACGGTCGGACAGGCCCTCGCCGCCCTTGACCAGCACCTGGAGCAGGCGGATGCGGTCGGCGGGGCTGGTGTTGGTGCCGCCCCAGAAGACGCCGGGCCCGGGGACGGTCTCGGTCAGGCCCATACGCCGGTAGAACTCGCCCATCGCGCCGCCGACCCGGCCCCACAACGCGTCGGCGGCGCCGTTGTCGCTCTCGGTGATCATGCGCTCGGCCAGGTCGCGTTCCTCCTCGCCCAGCCCGCCGCGGCCGAGCACGAGCGCCGTCAGGATGTCCACCTTGACGCCGCTGGCGGTGATCATGTCGTGCTGGTGCTCGCCGTGGCCCAGGGTGATGCCGCTGTCGAGCTCCAGCATGCTGTAGGCGACCCGGCCCGGGCGTCTGGACAGGTACTGCTCGATGTCGTGCGCAAGCCGGTCGCGGGCCGCCCTCCCAGCCCTCTTGTCCGGAAATTTCAGGACGCATCGGCCGACCTTCACCGGCGCCTTCCGCACGCCCGGCACCTCGGGCAGCCGTCCGGCCGCACACCCGGTCGCGAGCCCCCAGACCACTGCGACAGCCAGCCATCTCCACCACACCCGCAAAACCCCCGTGATCGTCACGTCTCGGGGGTTTTGATCACCTTCTGCCCAGTGGCGGCAACGGTCACACCCTGCCCGTCAAGGCAGGAGCACCACCTTTCCGACAGTTCGCCGTCCGGCCAGGTCGGCCACGGCCCGGCCCGCCTCCGCCAGCGGGTACTCACCGCCCACCAGCGGCCTCAGCCGGCCGGCCGCGGTCAGCGCGAGCAGCTCGCCCAGCGGGGGCCCGACCATCTCCCGCCGCCTCCGCAGCGGACGCAGCCAGAACCCGAGGACGGCGAGGTTGCCCGCGGTGAGCCGCCCGACCTCGACCGGCCTGGCCTGCTCGCCCGACGACGACCCGTAGCTCACCAGCCGCCCGAAGGGGGCGAGCACGGTCAGCGCCGCGTCGAAGACCCCGCCGCCCACGGCGTCGAGCACGACGTCCACCGGCCGGTCGCCGTTGGCCTCGATGACACGCTCGGCGTACCCGTCGGCCGCGCCGTCCACGGCGGCGTCCGCGCCGAGGTCGAGGGCGAGCGAGCGTTTGTCCTCGCTGGAGGCGGTGGCGATCACGCGTCCGGCGCCGAACACCTTGGCGAGCTGCACGGCCAGGCTGCCGACGCCGCCCGCGCCGGAGTGGACGACCACGCTCTCGCGCTCCCTGAGCCGCGCCGACGAGCGCAGCAGGTGCCAGGCGGTGAGCCCCTGGACGAGCAGCGCCAGCGCCTCGCCGGCCCGCAGCGAACCGGGCACGACCACGACGTCGCCCTCGTCCAGGACGGCCCTGGAGGCGTAGCCGTTGGCGGTGAAGCCCATCACCCGCCGCCCCCTGGGGTCGAGCCCGACGACCTCGCTGCCGGGGATGTGCGGCAGGCGGTCGGGAGCGGAGTAGTGGCCGGAGATCTGCCGCACGTCGGCGAAGTTCAGCCCCGCGGCCTCGACGTCGACCAGCACCTGGCCCGGCCCCACCACCGGGTCGGGCACCTCGGCCTCTTCGAGCACCTCCGGGCCGCCGAAGCGGGTGAACTGGATGGCACGCATGAATCCCCCCATTCCGCGCGATACCACCCAGCGTAGACGTCAGCCTCCGGAGCCGCCCGGCCGGAGGTGCTCGGCGAGGAAGTCCGCCGTGGCCTCCACGGCCTGCGACACGTACGGCTCGCGGTCGTAGAGGTCGATGTGCTGCTTGGCGTCCACCCAGACGAGCCTTTTGGGCTGGTCGAGCCGCTTGAACGCCTCCTCGGCCCCCTCCGGCGGGCAGAACCTGTCGATCACGCCGTGCACGATCAGGGCGGGCTTCGGCGACAGGAAGTCGGCGCCCATCATGTTGTCCATGGTGATCAGCTCGCGCAGCCCGGCCCGGGTCACCGCGTTCCGCCAGGAGGCGGAGGCCCCGCGCTCGGTGCCGTAGTAGGCGAACGGCTCGTCGCCCGGCATCGCGGCCTCACCCTCCTCGGCCACGGCGGGCATGTACTCGACCGGGCCGCCGCGGTCCTGCCGTTCCAGCACGCCGGCGAACCCGGCCAGCGCCGCCTGGTAGTCCATGCCCGACCGCATCGTGTACGGGTTGTTGTAGGCCCCGGCGATGCCCGCGAACGCCCGTACGCGCGGGTCGAAGGCGGCGAACCTCAGCGCGTACCCCGCGCCCAGGCAGATGCCGACCGCGCCGATCAGGTCGCCGTCCACCTCGGGGCGCGACCGCAGCAGCGACACCGCCGCCCGCAGGTCGGCCAGCTTGCCCTGCGGATCCTCCTGCCCGCGCGGCTCGCCGCCGGACTCGCCCCAGTTGCGGTGGTCGAAGGACAGCGTCACGTAGCCGCGCCGGGCCAGCCGTTCGGCGTACAGGCCGGTGACCTGGTCGCGCACCCCGGTGAACGGCCCGGTGAGCACCAGCCCCGGCCAGGGGCCCGTGCCCTCGGGCGTCCGCAGGTCACCGGTGAGGGGCACGCCGTCGGCGGCGAACTCGACTTTCATGGTGACAAGTGTGCGCCAGGCCCGCGGCGGGCGGGCCCGGCGCCCCCTCGGAACACCGGATCAGGAGTCGAACCCGAGGCCCATCTTGTCGAGCGTGCGCAGCCACAGGTTGCGCTTGCCCTGATGCTGGTCGGCCTGGGCGATCGACCACCGGGTGAACTGGATCACCCCCGACCGGACCGGCTCGGGCGGGAACGGGACCGGCTTCTCCTTGACCATCCGCAGCTCGGTCCGCTCGGTGGCCTCCCCCGACAGCAGGTCGAGCATCACGTTCGCGCCGAACCTGGTGGCCCCGACGCCCATGCCGGTGTAGCCCACGGCGTAGGCCAGCCGGCCGCCGTGCGCCGTGCCGTAGAAGGCGCTGAAGCGGCTGCAGGTGTCGATCACGCCGCCCCAGCGGTGCGTGAAGCGCACCTGGGACAGCTGCGGGAACGTGGTGGCGAAGTGCTCGGCGAGCTTGACGAACGTCTCGTCGCGCTGCTCGTACTCCGGCTTGACCAGGCCGCCGTTGTAGTAGACCGCGTCGTAGCCGCCCCACAGGATGCGGTTGTCGTCGGTGAGCCGGTAGTAGTGGAACTGGTTGCCCGAGTCGCCGACGCCCTGCCGGTTGTGCCAGCCCACCTCGGCGAGCTGGGCCGCGGTCAGCGGCTCGGTCATCAGGGCGTAGTCGTACACCGGGACGACGAAGTGCTTGAGCCTGCGCAGCAGGGGCGGGAAGACCCCCGTGCCCAGCGCCACCCGACGGCCCGTCACCGACCCGTACGGGGTCCGCAGGGTGATCGTCGTGCCGTCGTCACGCAGCGAACGCACCGGGCTGCGCTCGAAGACCCGGACGCCGAGCCGCAGGCACGCCTCGCGCAACCCCCAGGCCAGCCGCGCCGGGTCCAGCATGGCGCAGCCACTGCGTTCCCACAGGCCGCCCAGGTAGGTCGGCGAGTTGACCTCGGCCCGCACCTGCCGCTCGTCCATCGGCACGTAGTCGAGGCCGAGCTCGGAGATCAGGTCCAGGTGTTCGCCCAGCGAGTCGAGCTGCCACGGCTCGGTGGCCACGTGCAGCTCGCCGGTGCGCTCGAAGGAGCAGTCGATGCCGTGCCGCTCCAGCGTGCGCTCGATCTCGTCGAGGTTGTCGACACCCATGCGTTCGAGGCGGCCGATCTCCTCCGGCCACCGTTCCAGGCCGTTGGCCAGGCCATGGGTGAGGGTCGCCATGCAGAACCCGCCGTTGCGGCCGGTCGCCGCCCAGCCGATCCTGCGCCCTTCGAGCAGGACCACGTCCAGCGAAGGGTCACGTTCCTTGGCCATCAGGGCCGTCCATAGCCCCGAGAAGCCTCCGCCGACGACGACCAGGTCGGCGTCGGTGTTTCCGATGAGCCGCGCGCGCGGCTCGGGTCTGGCCGGGCTGTCCAGCCAGTACGGCTTGCGCTCCGCGTCAGCCAGCGCCTTCAGCGGATCCACAAATCCCACTTCCCTACGAAAGTCTTAGATGTTCTTTGATGATTGCGGGATCCAAAAGCATGATGTGATCACGCGCGGGTTCCCCCCGCCGAAATCCGATCTCGCCTCCCTGTTCTTGGTCGGAATACACCAATCCCCCCGCCGGATCGCGGGGGGAAAGCCTGTTGGAGCAGATCCTAGGCGCGGCGTCTGGCGGCCACCGCGTTCGCCACGGCGATCAGCACACCGATCCCGAAGATGAGCGTACCCATCACGTTGACCTGCGGTGGAATGCCGGTCTTCACCGCGCCCACGATCCACAGCGGGAAGGTGACGGTCGAGCCGTTGACGAAGCTCGTCACCACGTAGTCGTCGATCGACAGCGCGAAGGAGAGCATCGCGCCCGCGAGCACGCCCGGCATGATCGAGGGCAGCGTCACCTGCCGGAACGTACCCCAGGCGGTCGCGCCGAGGTCCTTGGCCGCCTCCTCCAGCGACGGGTCGAGCGTGATGACCCGCGCCCTGACCGTCACCACGACGAAGGAGAGCGAGAACAGCACGTGCGCGACGATGATCGTGTTGCCGTCGCGCGGCACGTTGCCCGAGACGAACAGCGACAGCAGCGAGGCCCCCATCACCAGCTCCGGCGTGGAGATGGCGGCGAAGACCAGGAAGTTCGTGGCGCCGAGGCCGCGGAAGCGGTGGCGACCGACGGCCAGGCCCAGCATCGTCCCGATGACCACCGTGATCACGGTGCTGGCCAGGGCGATCACGATGGAGTTGCGCAGCGCCGTGGTCAGGTCGGAGATCTCGAAGAGCTCGCCGTACCACTTGAGGGTGAAGCCCTGCCAGCTCGTGTTCGACTTGCTCTTCTTGTCGTTGAAGCCGAACAGGATCATGACGGCGATCGGCGACGACAGCCACAGGATGATCAGCCAGGTGTAGACGTGCAGCAGGCGGTCGCCGAACCTGCCCCGCGTGCCCCTGCTCATTGCTCGCTCACCGCTCATCGCGCCGCCGCCTCCAGGACGTTCTCGGTGCCGAGCGCGCGGGCGTAGACGAAGATGCCCACCAGCAGGATCGCCATCAGCGTGAACGACAGCGCCGAGGCGGTCGGGTAGTCGAGGTTGGTCAGGTACTCGGTCTGGATGATGTTGCCGATCATGGTGTTGGCCGTGCCGCCGAGGATCTGAGCGTTGACCGGGTCGGCCGTCGCGGGCACGAACGTCATCAGCACCCCGGCGAAGACGCCGGGCAGCGACAGCGGCAGCACCACCCGGCGGAAGGCCCCGGCGCGGGTGGCGTACAGGTCCTGGGCCGCCTCCACCACCCGCGGGTCCACCCGCTCCAGGGCCACGTAGATCGGCAGGATCATGAACGGCAGGAAGTTGTACGTGAGCCCCCCCACCACGGCCACGGTGGTGGCCAGCACGTGGAAGCTCTCCGGCAGCACCCCCCAGCCCTTCAGCGTCCCGAACAGGATGCCGTTGTCGGCCAGCAGGAAGTTCCACGAGATCGTCCGCAGCACGAACGACACGAAGAACGGCAGCAGCAGCAGGAACAGGTACACCGACTTGCGGCTGCCGCCCTTGAAGGCGATCCAGTACGCCACCGGGTACCCGATCACCAGCATGGCCACCGTGGCCAGGCCGCCGTACAGGAGCGAGCGCAGCAGCTGGTCGCTGTACCTGCCGAGCGCGTCGGCGTAGTTGGAGAAGCTGAACGTCATCGCGTAGCCGTCGATGGCGTTGCCCGTCTGGAGCGAGACCGACGCCATCGCCACCATGGGCACGACCAGGAAGATCGCCAGCCACAGCCAGCTCGGCAGGGCGAGCAGGTAGGGGGTGAGCCGTTTCATGGCTATGCCTGGGTGATCGACTGGAAGATGGAGTTGAACACCTGCTCCTGCTGGGTGGTCAGCTTGGTGTAGGTGCGCAGCTTGGCGTAGTCGGCCTCCGAGGGGAACATGAGCGCGCTGTCCACCATGTCCTCCAGGGCCTTCTTGTCCTCGCCCTTGGCCGTCTTGGCCTTCTCCCGCATGAGGTCCTGCACGGCCGGGACCGGGGTGACGAACTGGATGAACTCATCGAGCTCGGCGGCCACCGCGGGCTGGTACAGGTAGTCCATGAGGGTGAGCGCGTCCACGGGGTTGGCCGCGCCCTTGGGGATCAGCATGTTGTCGGTCCAGATCGTGCCGCCCTCCGCCGGCACCACGAACTTGACCGGCTCGCCGGCGAGCTGCCGCTGGAAGATGTCGCCCGACCAGGCCATGGTCAGCCAGACGTCGCCCTTGGAGACCGCGTCGATGTAGCTCTGGTCGTAATATTTCCGGACGATTCCCGCGTCGCGCTGCTGCTTGAGCTTCTCCCCGGCCTTCTTCCAGTCGGCCTCGGTCGACTTCTCCGGATCGACGCCCAGCGCGAACATCCCGAAGTTGCCGATCTCCTGCGCGTCGGCCATCATCCCGACCCGCCCCTTGTACTTGGGGTCGAACAGGGCCTCGATGCTGGTGATGTCGTCCTTGACGTACTTGGTGTTGTACGCGATGCCGGTCACGCCCGAGGAGTAGGGCATCGTGTACTGGTTGCCCGGGTCGTAGGCGCGTTCCTTGTACTTGTCGCCGGCGTTGGCCAGGAAGTTCGGCATCCGGCTGTGGTCGAGCGGCACGATGTAGCCGAGCTCGACCATGTGCTGGAGCTGCACGCCGTTGGTCATCACGATGATGTCGTAGCCGAGCGACTGGCCGGCGCGGAGCACGGGGTCGGCCTTGCCGAAGAACTCCGCGTTCTCCTGGATGACCTCCTTGTACTCCACGGAGATCCCGGTGGTCTCGGTGAACTTCTTCAGCGGGGCCTGGTCCTCGGGCATGTACTCGGGCCAGTTGGCGAAGACGAGCTTGCCGTGCTTGCTCTGCTTGGACCAGTAGTCCTGGACGGCGTCGGCCTTCGGAGGGGCGGCCTTCTGGCCCTGGACGCCACAGGCGGCGAGCGCGAGGCCGGCGGCGGACAGGCCGGTGACACGGAAGAAGTCGCGGCGGGTGCGGGGCTGGGTCATGCCCCTCAGGAGGGCGGGGGTGATCTGGCGGGGGTTCATGGGGTGCTATCAACTTCCAATCACGTAAGAGTGCTGCGCCTCCCACGACAGCCACACGGAGTCGCCCCGCTCCGCGGTCGCCGTCGCGTCATGCGCGTTCTGCTCGAACACGGTCATCTCGGCCCCGTCGGCGAGCTGCACCGCGTAGCTGTTGGAGGTGCCCAGGTAGACCATCTCCGTGACGGTCCCGGGGACGGCGCTCAGCCCGGCTCCCGGCTCGTCCGCGCAGATCGTGATCTTCTCGGGGCGGACGGTCACCGTCACGTCGCCCTCGTGGCCCGGCACCAGCACCCGGCCGCCGCCGATGCCCAGCACCCCGCCGGTCACCGTCCCGGTGATCAGGTTGGAGGTGCCGATGAACCCCGCCACGAACGCGGTGGCCGGCCGTTCGTAGATCTCCCGCGGGCTCGCGAGCTGCTCGACCAGCCCGTCGTTCATCACGGCGATCCTGTCGCTCATGGTCAGCGCCTCGTTCTGGTCGTGCGTCACGTACACGAACGTGATGCCGACCTCCCGCTGGATGCGCTTGAGCTCGATCTGCATGGCCTGGCGCAGCTTGAGGTCGAGCGCGCCCAGGGGCTCGTCGAGCAGGAGCGCCCGCGGCCGGTTGACCAGCGCGCGGGCCAGCGCCACGCGCTGCTGCTGGCCGCCGGACATCTCGCGCGGCCGGCGCTTCTCCCGGCCGGTCAGGTCGACGATCTCCAGCATCTCGCCGACCCGCCGCCGGATCTCCTCCTGCGGCGTCTTGCGCTGCTTCAGGCCGAACGCCACGTTGTCCCACACGCTCATGTGCGGGAACAGGGCGTAGGACTGGAAGACCATGTTGACGTCGCGCTTGTTCGGCGGGACGTCGGTGACGTCCTTGCCGTGCAGCCTCACGAGCCCTTTGGTGGGCTCCTCGAAGCCGGCGATCATCCTCATGGTCGTGGTCTTGCCGCATCCGGACGGGCCGAGGAGGGAGAAGAACTCCCCCTCGGCGATGTCCAGCGACACACCCTTGACCGCCTGGACGACCTCGCCGTGCGAGAGGTACTCCTTGACGACGTCCTCAAGCTGAATCGCGGATAGCTCGGTCATGTCCAGGGCTCGTCCTTATTCGCCGATGTAGTGCATGACGTGCTTGACCCTGGTGTAGTCGTGCAGACCGAACACCGACAGGTCCTTGCCGTACCCGGAGTGCTTGAAGCCGCCGTGCGGCATCTCCGAGACGAACGGGATGTGCGTGTTGACCCAGACCACGCCGAAGTCGAGGCGGTTCGACATGCGCATGGCGCGGCCGTGGTCGGAGGTCCACACCGAGCTGGACAGGCCGTACCTGACGTCGTTGGCCTTGGCCAGCGCGTCGGCCTCGTCGGTGAACGTCTGGACGGTGATGACGGGGCCGAAGACCTCGTTCTGCACCATCTCGTCGTCCTGCCGCAGGCCGTCCACGACGGTCGGGGCGAAGAACCAGCCCTTGTCGCCGACGCGGTTGCCGCCGGTGAGCACCTTGGCGTGGCCGGGGACCCGGTCCAAGAAGCCCTGGACCCTGGTGAGCTGGTTCTCGTTGTTGAGCGGGCCGTAGAGCGCTTCCTCGTTGCCCAGGTCGCCGGTCACGGTGGCGGCGGCGGCCTCGGTCAGCGCGGCCACGAACTCGTCGTGCACGCTCTCCTGGACGAGCACGCGGCAGGCCGCGGTGCAGTCCTGGCCGGCGTTGTAGAGACCGGCGGTGGCGATGTCGGCGGCGGCCTTGGCGAGGTCCTTGACGTCCTCGAAGACCACGACCGGCGCCTTGCCGCCGAGCTCCAGGTGCACCCGCTTGAGGTCGTCGGCGGCGCTCTTGGCGACCGCCATGCCCGCGCCGACGGACCCGGTGATCGCCACCATGGCGGCGGTCGGGTGGCCCACGACGAGCGCGCCGGTCTCGCGGTCGCCGGTGACGACGTTGAACACGCCGGGCGGCAGCACCGAGCCGACGATCTCGGCCAGCTTGAGCGTGGAGGCCGGGGTGGTGTCCGACGGCTTGAGGACGATCGTGTTCCCGGCGGCCAGCGCCGGGGCGATCTTCCACACGGCCATCATCATCGGGTAGTTCCAGGGGGTGACCTGGCCGACGACGCCGATGGGCTCGTGCCTGATGACGCTGGTGTGCTCGGCGAGGAACTCCCCGGCCGTGGGGCCCTCCAGGGTGCGGGCGGCGCCGGCGAAGAAGCGGAAGTGGTCGGCCGCGACCGGCGTCTCGTCCTCGGCCATGCGGGCGCGCGGCTTGCCGGTGTTGAGGCACTCGGCCTCGTTGATCTCGTCGGCCCGGGCGTCGATGGCGTCGGCGACCTTGAGCAGCAGGTTCGCCCGCTCACCGGGGGTGGTCCGACCCCACGACTCGAACGCGGCGGCCGCCGCGGCGTAGGCCGCGTCGACGTCCTCGACGCCGGAGACCGGGGCCTGAAGGTAGGCCTCCCCCGTGCAAGGGTCGATGATGTCGGAGAACCGGCCGCTCTGGGCGTCCACGAACTCACCGTTGATGAAGTTCTGCAGACGGGTGGTCAATGCACGACCTCCTCGTTGAGGTGGCTGAGATGCCGCGACTCTTACAGAGCAGATGCATCTGGACAAGGGATTTCGTGGTGAAGATATCAAATTGCTACGAATTCGCTTGACACACCGCCAAGAACTGACAACATGTCGCACCAGGACGGCAATCGAGCGGGAACGCCCCCGTAACGCCGGACCGCTAGGAGGATTCCTCTGACATGACGACGCCGCCCCGCGTACGACGAAACAACGCCAGTTCCGGGCCCGTCGTGCTCGACGATCTCTCCAAGCAGATCATCGAGCAGCTCCAGTCAGACGGGCGCATGCCCTACGCGGCGATCGGCAAGGCCGTCGGGCTCTCCGAGGCCGCGGTCCGTCAGCGCGTCCAGCGGTTGCAGGACGCCGGGGTGATGCAGATCGTCGCGGTCACCGACCCCCTCACCCTCGGCTTCCCCCGCCAGGCGATGATCGGGGTCAACTGCGAGGGCGACCTGGAGTCGGTGGCCGACGAGCTGTCGGCCATCGAGGAGATCGACTACGTGGTGCTCACGGCGGGCTCCTTCGATGTGATCGTCGAGGTGGTCTGCGAGGGCGACGGGCACCTGCTGGAGATCCTCAGCAAGATCCGCGCCATCCCCGCCGTACGGGCCACCGAGTCGTTCGTGTACCTGAAGCTGCGCAAGCAGACGTACTCCTGGGGCACGCGCTAACCGATCCGCGCCACGGCCCGCACGGGCGCGCCGTCGGCGCCGTCGAGCCGCAGCGGCATCATCCAGACCTCGATCGGCCGCCCCCGGGCCTGGGCGTCGAGCAGCCGGTCGAGGCCGGTCAGGTTCTCGGCGATCACGGCGTGCGCCCCGCACAGGACGCGGTGGGCCGGGAAGTCGTCGGCCGGCGTGGGGTCGACGCTCAGCGCGTCGATGCCGACCGTGCGCACGCCCCGCTCGACCAGCAGCGTGGCGGCCTCCTCGGTGAGGAAGGGATGGCCTCGGTAGGACTCGGTGCCCCAGTGGGCCGACCAGCCGGTCGCGACCAGCACGATGGGCGCGTCCCCACCGGACGGCCAGGCCAGGCCGTCGAGGCGCCCGGCCCCGATCGGGGACCGGGGCGCGAGCCCCCGGGCGTCGGCCACCACGGCGGGCCCGGCGAAGCGGGACAGCGGCAGCTCGCCGAGCGCCGGCAGCGCGTCGTCGATGTGGAAGGGCGCGTCGACGTGGGTGCCCGACTGCGAGCCGAGGTGCAGGCCCAGCACGTTGACGCCGTCGCGGGCGACGGTGAGCGCGGGGGCGACCGAGACCTCGGGATCGCCCGGATAGACGGGCATCCCGGTCTCGACGGGCACCGACAGGTCGACGAGTTCCATCACGCCATCGATTCTGCCGCGTCCACGATGGGCAGGATCGGCGTGTCGGCCGAGCGCACCAGGCGCGGGCCCCGCGGGCCGTACACCTCGCGCGGTTCGGGGAAGAGCGCGAGCAGCGTCAGGTAGAGCACGGCCGCGACCGCGAGGCCCAGCGGCAGCGAGACGTCCACGCCGCCGGCCAGGTCGCCCAGCGGCCCGACGAACTGGCCGGGCAGGTTGACGAACATCAGCGCCACGGCGGCCGCGAGCAGCCACGCCGTGAGGCCGCGCCAGTTCCAGCCGTGGGTGAACCAGTACCGGCCGCCGCGCTGCCGCCGGTTGAAGACCTGCAGGGCGTCGGGGTCGTACCAGCCCCTGCGGGTCACGTAGCCGAGCATCATGATCACCATCCAGGGCGCGGTGCAGGTGATGATCAGCGTGGCGAACGTGGAGATGCTGGCCGTCAGGTTCGCCGCGAAGCGCCCGACGAAGATGAACACGATCGACAGGGTGCCGATGAACACGGTCGCCTGCACCCGGGAGAAGCGCGGGAACACGCTGGAGAAGTCGAGCCCGGTCCCGTACAGGGAGGTGGTGCCGGTGGACATGCCGCCGATCAGCGCGATCAGGCAGACCGGTACGAAGTACCAGGCCGGCGAGATCGCCAGCAGCCCGCCCACGTAGTTGGGCGCGGCCGGGTCGACGTACTCGGCGGCCTTGGCGGCGATGATCGAGGCGGTGGCCAGCCCGAAGAAGAACGGCAGGACGGTGGCGAGCTGCGACAGGAAGGCCGCCGCCATCACGCGGGAGCGCGGGGTCGAGGCCGGGATGTAGCGGGACCAGTCGCCCAGGAAGGCGCCGAAGGACACCGGGTTCGACAACACGATCAGCGCCGCCCCGATGAACGACGGCCAGAACAGCGGGTCGCCGGCCGCCAGCGTCCCGGGATAGGACGGGTCGAAGTCCCCGGCGAAGGCGAACAGCCCGAGCACGAACAGCAGCGACGCCGCCGCGACCGCGATCTTGTTGACGAACAGCATGAAGCGGAAGCCGTACACGCAGACCACGAGGACGAGCAGGGCGAAGACGGCGTAGGCCACCCCGTAGGACAGGTCGGTGTCGGGCAGGCCGACGAGCCGGTGCGCACCGCCCACCAGCGCGTCGCCCGACGACCACACCGAGATCGAGAAGAACGCGATGGCGGTCAGCAGCGACAGGAACGAGCCGACGACCCGGCCGTGCACGCCCAGGTGGGCCGAGGAGGAGACGGCGTTGTTGGTGCCGTTGAGCGGCCCGAACAGCGACAGCGGGGCCAGGATCAGCGCCCCGACCACCAGGCCGAACACGGTGGCCGCGAGCCCCTGCCAGAACGACAGGCCGAACAGGATGGGGAAGGCGCCGAGCACGCAGGTGGCGAACGTGTTCGCGCCTCCGAAGGCGACCCGGAACAGGTCGAACGGCCCGGCGGTGCGGTCGGCGTCGGGGATGCGCTCGACGCCGTAGGTCTCGATCTCGGTGATGCTCATGTCTTCTCCTGCATCGCCAGCAGGCTGACGAGGTCGTAGGCCACGTGGGAGGCGGCGACCGAGGTGATCTCGGCGTGGTCGTAGGCGGGGGCCACCTCGACCACGTCGGCCCCGATCAGGCGGCAGCCGGCCAGACCGCGGAGGATCTCCAGCAGCTCCCGGCTGGTGAGCCCGCCGGCCTCCGGCGTGCCGGTGCCGGGGGCGTGGGCGGGGTCGAGCACGTCGATGTCGACGGAGACGTAGAGCGGGCGGTCGCCGACGCGCTGC
The DNA here is from genome assembly GCF_040630865.1 of Nonomuraea sp. NPDC005730. Taxonomy (NCBI): domain Bacteria; kingdom Bacillati; phylum Actinomycetota; class Actinomycetes; order Streptosporangiales; family Streptosporangiaceae; genus Nonomuraea; species Nonomuraea sp. NPDC005730. Next base: position 172,910 of record NZ_JBEXYK010000008.1, on the reverse strand, counting down.
CGCAGCATGTCGATGACCTCGTCCAGGCCGCGGCGGAGCACGTCGGCGGCGGTCAGGACGCCGAACCCGAGCCGCCGGTCGTCCTCCAGGTCCTTCTTGCCGTACAGCGGGCCGCGGATGCCGACGTGGCTCAGCGCCTCGGTGTCGAGCAGGCCCTCCTCGACCGCCCGGCGGAAGGGGGTGCCGTGGGTGTACTCGGCGCCGAAGTAGGTGTCCCAGGTGTCGAGGTGCGCGTCGAAGTGCAGCAGCGCCACGGGGCCGTGCTTCCTGGCCGCCGAGCGCAGCAGCGGCAGCGCGATCGTGTGGTCGCCGCCGATGGTGACCAGCCGGGCGTCCAGTTCGTCGGCCGCGGCCTCGATGGTCTCGACGGCCTCGCCGATGTCGAACGGGTTCGCCGCGATGTCACCGGCGTCGGCGACCTGGACGCGCTCGAACGGCGAGACGTCCAGCCCCGGGTGGTAGGGCCGCAGCAACCGGCTGGCCTCCCGTACGGCGGCGGGGCCGAACCGGGCGCCCGGACGGTAGGACACGCCCGCGTCGAAGGGCACGCCCACGACGGCCACGTCCGCCCGCTCGACCTGGTCGAGCCGGGGCAGCCGGGCGAAGGTGGCGGGCCCGGCGAAACGCGGGACCCGAGAGGAGTCGACGGGACCGATGTGCATGCTCGTCAGTGTTCGTCACGCTTCTGACCTGCGGCAATTGTTACTCCCACAAAGTAATACGGTGTGTGTTGTGGCTGACCACAAGCTGACGGTCGAAGACCTTCTCCGCTCCCCCGCTCTCCAGCTCCGCGTGCTCGCCGGTGAGGCCGGGCTGTCCCGCTCGGTCTCGTGGGCGCACGTCAGCGAGCTGGCCGACCCGACGCCCTGGCTGCTCGGCGCCGAGGTCATCATGACGACCGGTCTCGGCCTGCCGCGCTCGGCCGCCCGGCAGCGCGCCTACCTCGAACGCCTCGACGACGCGGGGGTCTCGGCGCTCGCCCTGTCGGCCCAGCTGCACGTGCCGCCGCTGCACCAGGCGTTCTTCGAGGCCGCCGAGGAGCGCGGCATGCCGGTGCTGGAGGTGCCGCTCGCGGTGCCGTTCATCGCCGTCTCGCAGGAGGTGGCGGCGGCGCTGCAGGAGGACGCCAGCCACCGGCTGGGCGCCCAGCTCCAGGTGTTCGGCGCGCTGCGCTGGCTGGCCGCCGAAGACCTCGACACCGTCACCCTGTTCAAGCGCCTGGAACGCCTGTCCGGCTACGACGTCTACCTGTGCACCCCGCAGGGCCGGCCGTTGTTGCCCGGCGTGCCGGTGCCGGCGCTCGACGTCCTGCCCGCCGAGCCCGACGCGCCGCCCACGATCCCGGGCGGCTTCGCGCTGCCGGTGCCGGCGCCCGGCGGCCCCGCCGGGTTCCTGGTGGCCTTCGAGCGGGAGGGCGCGCGGCCCGCCGGGCTGGCCGTGGTCCAGCACATCGCCACCGTGGCCGCCCTCCAGGTCGCCATGGCCCGGCACGAGCGCGAGACCCTGCGCAGAGAGGGCGCCGAGACGCTGGCCGAGCTGCTCCAGGACGTGCTCGACCCGCCCGCGGCCCGGCGCCGGCTGGCCAGGATGGGCCTGCCCCTGGAGACCGGGTCGGTGCTGCTCGTCGTGCGGCACGCGCCCGACGACGCGCTGCGCAGGGCGGTGGGCGAGCTGCCGCACCTGCTGCTGCGGCGCGGCGACGACCACTACCTGCTGGGGCCGCCCGAGCTGGGGCCGGCGGTGGCCGCCGTGCCCGGGGTGAGCGCGGGCGTGAGCCGGCCGTTCCCGCCGGGCGAGTCGTTGCGGGTCGCCCAGCGCGAGGCCGTGTGGGCGGCCGCGCACGCCGCCGAGTCGGGCAAGGCGCTGGTCCACTACGGCGACGACACGACCGGCCGCTGGCTGCCCGACGACCCCTCGACGCTGTCGGCCCTGGTCGACCACGTGCTGGGCGAGGTGCTGGCCTACGACGAGGCCCACGACTCGCGGCTGCTGCTGTCGGTGCGCACGTGGATGGAGCGCAACCGCCACGTCGAGGACGCGGCGGCGGCGCTGCACGTCCACCCCAACACGCTGGCCTACCGGCTGCGCCGGTTCGCCGCGCTGAGCGGGCGCGACCTGTCGTCCAGCGCGGCGTTCGCGGAGGTCTGGCTGGCCGTGCGCGCGGCCCGCCAGCTCGGCCTGTGCTGAGGCTCCCGGTCAGCTGAGCTGGACGGTGGCGATCTCCCACGGTTTCAGCGGCAGCCTGAGCGTGCCGTCCGCGGTCTCCAGCGGCTCGCCGGGGCCGCCGGTCAGGCCGGCCCGCCTGGCCCGGGTGAAGGCCCCCCGCACCACGGCCTCGGTGTCGGACGAGGTGAGCGCCACCAGGCGCAGCTCGTGCCAGTCGTCGCGGCGGCGCAGCGAGCTCATCGTCACGCCCTGGCCGGACACCGACAACCCGTGCGCCGCCGGCGGCGGGCTCAGCTCGCGATCGCCGCTGCCCGGCACGACCAGCAGGTCGTGCCGGAACATCTCCGCCTGCGGCGGCACGTCCCGCCAGTCCATGTACGGCATCAGCGCCAGCGACACGGTGTGCGGCCCGCGTGACTGCGCGGCGGGGGTCGGCAGTTGCGGACCGGCGGGCTCGGGCCGCAGCGCGTTGTGGTTGCGCGACAGATAGCCGACCGAGCGCAGCAGCGTGAGCGCCAGCTCGTACCCGTCGTCCAGCAGCTCGTACTCGGTGACGTGCTCCAGCAGCGCGGCGACGCCGCCGGCGGCCACCCAGCCGGAGGCGGGGAAGGTGGGCAGCGGGGTCTCGCCGCAGCCGCCCTCCGCTTCGAGCTCCCGCCGCACGATCGCGAACTGCCCCTCGGCCAGCGAATGGTCGGCCCGCCTCGGCAGCGGCACGTGCAGCCGCACCCGGTGGTCGGCGCACCTGTTGTCGAACGACACCCGCAGCCGGACGAACGGCTCGCCCGCCCGCAGCTCGACCCGCATGGTGACCACGACGTCCTCGGTCGCGCCGGTACGCGCGATCGGCGGCCGCTCCGGCGTGTTCGGGACGGGCTCGCCCGCCGTCGGCCACAGGTAGAGCCGGGTGATCTCCACGACGGCGACGAGCGGCCCCCCTTCGATGATCTCCGTGTCGATCGAGATCGGCTCGGACACGACCAGGTCGTCGGCGGGGGGCGCGTGGTTGTAGGTGTCGCCGGCGTCGCCGCCGTCCTCGATGCGGCCCACGCCGGTGATCGTCCGGCCGTCCCTGCCGAACAGGCCGAGGGTGCCGTCCGGCTCGATCTCGACCCGCAGCAGCCCGTTGTCCATCACCTTGGAGTCGGCCTTGACGGGCAGGACGTGGGTGTCGGAGGAGAGCCAGCAGTGCTGGTGGTGGCGGTTCTTGCGGAACTCCTCCAGCGGAGCGGGGTGCGTGGGCTCGGGCGGGCCGGGGCGCAGGTTCGTGTGGCCGAGTGCGGGCACCTCGACGAGGGCGGCGACCGTGCGCCGGGGCTCGGCCTCGACGCGGACGTAGGTCACGCCGTCGAGCGCGCGGCGCACCTCGGCCTGGTCGAACGGCAGGCGCGGCTCCCTGCCCACGGTGAGGAGGAGGATGTCGTCGAACACCCGCCAGCCGATGACGTGCTGGCCGTACAGCTCGGTGCCGTGCACGAAGCCCAGCACGGTGCGGGGGTCGATCCGCTCGTCCAGCAGCAGCACCGGCGCGCACTCCAGGGGCTGGGTGGGCACCGGCGCGCCGGAGGGGCCCACCAGCGGCCCGTTGCCGCCGGCCACGTCGGCGATCACCACACCGCTGCGCACGGCCGGCGTCGGGTTGACGACGAGCACGCCGTCGGCCGGCACCGCCGCCGCCAGCCGCGCGGTCACCATGTCGCGGACGGCCTGCCCGAGCTGTTCGGCCTCGGCGATGCGGGCGGCGACCTGCTGGGCGGTCTCGTCCACGCCGCAGCCGGTGACCGAGTCGTGGCCACTGGCCTCCACCAGCCGCCGCCAGGCCATGTCGAGGAAGCGGCCGGGCCACGGGCCGCCCCAGAGCGTGGCCAGGGGCTCGGCGTAGCGCTCGACCATCCGCTCGGCCCGGCCCATGGCCTGCTTGACGGCGGCGCGGACGGAGATGACGCCGGGCAGGATGTTGGCGCGGGCGTGCGAGCGCAGCTCGCCGGCGACCTGGGGCAGCCCCGCGGTGTCACCCGAGAATTTCTCGATATATCCAGACAAGGTGTCCATGCGGGCGCCGACGGCCGCCACCATCTCCGGCAACCCGCGCACGGGGGCCGAGTGGTCGGTGCCGTACATGGCCAGCAGCTCGCCCTCGGGGCCGTGCCAGGCGCGCATGGTGGCGACGAACTCCGCCGCCCGCTCCTCCAGCCCCTTGGCGTCGGAGAACAGGTGGGCGCCGTTGCCGTAGCCGCCCTCGGGCAGGTACTGGGTGCGGATCGCCGTGCCGTCGGGGGCCACCCAGGCGAAGGCGTCGGTCGTCACCGACGACGGCACCCCGCGGTAGACGCAGGCGTGCTCGATACCGGCCCGCCGCAGGATCTGCGGCATCTGGGCGGTGTGGCCGAACATGTCCGGCAGGTAGCCCACCCGCATCGCGCCGCCGAGCTCGTCCGCACCGGCCAGCCCGAGTTCGAGGTTGCGCACGATGTTCTCGCCCGAGCACAGGAACTCGTCGAGCAGGATCTGCCACGGCCCCACCGCCAGCCGCCCGGACTCGACGAGCGCCGCGACGCGGTGCCGGTTCTCCGGGCGTACCTCCAGGTAGTCGTCCACGCAGGCGAGCTGGCCGTCGAGGGTGAAGTGGTAGGCGGGCTCGCGTTCCATGGTGTCGAGCACCTCGTCGAGGAGGTCCACCAGCCGCAGCCTGAAGCGCTGGAAGGGCTCGTACCACTCCCTGTCCCAATGCGTGTGCGGTACGACCACTATGTCCATGCCGCCGCCTCCCCTCCGATGGGCAGCCGATGCTGGACGGCGTAGCGGGCGGCGATCCGCTGAGCCGTCACGATGTCCTCCAGTGCGCCGGCCGCGTCGGTGAGCGGCGGGCTGCCATCGTTCACATAAGCATGGAAGGCCGTCAGTTGTACCTCGAACGCCTCGGTCACCTGGCGGTGTTCGGCGCGGGTCTCGGCCCCGGAGACCACGGTGAGGGTGGTGGGCGCGTTCATCAGATAGGGCGTGGGGAAGACCAGCTCCAGCGTGCCTCCGTCGTGGTGGATCGCGACGGTCTCGCGGTAGGCGGGGTAGCCGTCCAGGTAGTGCCAGCGGATGTGGAACCGGCCCGCCACGGGCAGCGGCCCGGAGATCTCCACGGACCCGGGCGCCGGCCCCCAGCTGTCCACGTGCGCGATCTCCCGCGGCGATCCGGTGAAGCGCCTGAGCAGCGACAGATCGTGGCAGATCGAGCCCAGGGAGACCGCGTAGACGTTGCGCAGCGACTCCGGGGCGGCCTGGCCCAGCGCTCGGGAGACGAGCGTGTCCTCGGCCTCGCGCAACGAGCCGAGCACGCCGGGATCGACGTCGCCGGCCCGCGCCAGGTTCGCGAACGCGAGCTGCGACTCCCCGCTGGGATGCAGCACGGTCACCTCGACCGACCGGACGGCCGCCGGGCCGCCCAGCTCCTCCAGCAGCCCGACAGCCCGGTGCACGGCCGGGTCGTACTGCTTCATGTAGCCGACCATCAGCCGCCCCTCGGGCAGCGCCGCCACCTCCGCCCTGGTCAGCGCGAGCGGCTTCTCGCACAGCACGGCGTACCCGGCGGCCAGCGACCGGCGCACGGTCTCGCCGTGGGAGCCGGAGGCCAGCACCACCACGGCCTCGAAACCGCCGTCGGCCAGCATCTTCGCCAGGGAGGTGTAGCGCCGGGGCGCGCCCAGCCGGTCGCCGACGACGTCGGCCAGCGTGCGCGACAGGTCGCAGACGGCGCTCACCTCGAACAGGTCCCGCCGCCTGGACAGCAGCGGCACGTAGACCGCCTGGGTGACGGCCCCGCACCCGACCAGCGCGATCCTCACAGGCCCAGCTCCCTCAGCCGCTCGCGGTTGGCGGCCTGGTCGGCGATGTTCCGCCCGACCGGGCGGCGGCCCGGCATCGTGTCCTGCTCGACCACGATCCAGCCCTCGTAGCCGATGGCGTCCAGCGCCGCCACGACCGCGGGCAGGTCGAGCTCGCCGTCGCCCAGGCGGGTGAAGCCGCCCCTGGCCATCAGCTCGCGCAGGTCGGCGCCGTCGTCCAGGGCGGCGGCCAGGATCTTGGTGTCGCCGTCCTTGACGTGCACGTGCCCGACGCGGCCGGCCCACGCGCGCAGCGCCGCGACCGGGTCCCCGCCGGCCAGCAGCAGGTGGCCGGTGTCCAGGCAGAGCTGGACGTCGGTCAGCTCCAGGAGGCGCTCGACGTCGTCGGGGGTCTCGACGTAGGTGCCGAGGTGGTGGTGGAAGGCGGGTTCCAGGCCGCGTTCGCGGCAGCGGTCGGCGGCGTCCTGGACGCGGGCGGCGTACCCGGGCCAGTCGGCGGCGGGCAGCCCTGGGGCGCTCCCGCCGGGCCTGGCGAACCTCTCGGGCGAGCCCGAGCAGGCCAGCGTGGGCCGGGGCGCGAGGAGGGCGGGCGCCTCGGGGGCGGCGGCGAACACGTCGAGCGCGGCCTCCAGCGCGGGCAGCCCCCGCCGGTAGGCCTCGGCGTCGCCGTACCGCAGGTCGACCCAGCCGCCGGCGAGCAGCAGGCCGTGCGCCGACAGCCGGGCGGCCAGGCCGGGTCCGGTGCCGAGATAGCCGATGGGCCCGGAGTCGATGCCCGCGTAACCCGCCTCGGCCAGCGCGCGGACCATCTCGTCGGGGCCCAGCGGCGGCGGCGCGTCGCTGAGCTCGAACACGCCGAAGCTCACCGGCGCGTTCGCGACTCTCCTCACTCGCATAGGGCGATCACCTCGTTCTCGTAGGTCTCCAGGCGGTGGCGTCCCTCGGCGGCGGGGAGCAGCGCCCGCTCGCCGCGGACGACCTGGCGGGCGCCGCCGGGGCGGACCAGCACCAGGCCGTCGGCGTCGAGCGCGAGCAGCTCGTCGCCCAGCCGGAGCAGCAGCGGCGCGTCCGGTCCCGCCGAGACCGCGGTGCGCCCGGCGCGTACGCCGTCGAGCACCGCGCCCGGCTCCTCGGCCAGCACCCACGTGGTCGGCGCGCCCGGCAGCCCGTCGCTGCCGTGCCGGTGGAAGTCGCTGCCGCCGATCGCCACCACGTCGTCGCGCCAGGCGTCGGCCCAGGCCAGCGGCGCGCCCCAGCGGCGGTCCCACCATCCGGAGCTCCACACCTCGGCCACCCTCGGGCGTTCGTCGACCGGCAGCAGCCAGGCGCAGTCGCCGCCCAGCGGGTGGTTGATCGAGATCAGGCCGCCCGCGCGCCCGGCGTGCTCGGCCCAGGAGCCCGCGGGCCGCCGGAAGTCCACCCAGCCGACCTCGCCGAACACGTTGGCGTGGCCGCGGTCGGTGGTGACCTCCTGGCCGGGGATGAGCGTGACGCCGCGGTCGGTCGCGCGCAGCCAGGGGTGGTGGCTGACGGTGTTGTGGTCGGTGACCGCCAGAAAGTCCAGGCCCCGGCCGCGGGCCAGCTCGGCCAGCTCGGCGACGGTGAGCGCGCCGTCGCTGTGGACGGTGTGCGCGTGGAAGTCGCCGGCGAACCAGCGCAGCCCGCCGACGTCGGGCACGTCCCTGCGCGGCGGCCGTTCGCCGGGCGGCGGCTCGGCGGCGACCGGCTCCGGCGGGGCCGTGCGCCCGACCGTGATCTCCAGGGTGAAGTCGAGGCCCTGCGGCGGCACGCGGTGCAGCCCGAGCCACACGTGCCAGGTGCCGGGCTCGGGGACGCCGGGCAGGTAACCGGGGGTGGCCCAGTCGCGGGCGATCGTGAACTCCGTACGCGCCCCTCCCGACCAGCCGCGGAAGCCGCCGGGCGAGCCGCAGCCGAGGTCGAGCACGCCCTGCGACCGGTCGTGGTCGAGCCGCACGGTGACGGACTCCGACCCGGCGGGCACCTCGAAGGGGACCTCGCGCAACGACCGCTCCAGCCGGTCGTCGAGGCTCCAGTGGCCTTTCACGCCGGTCCGCCCTTGCCTGAGGCGGGGCGGAAGGAGAGCTTGGTGGTGTGCTGTTCGTGATGGACGCCGTTGGGGACGAACATGAGCGAACCTCCTCACCGCCCGACACTACAGAAGTGAGGTGACGGGGGCCCGTCCTGAAGGATCATCAACAACATAGCGGACATCCTTATGTCATGACAATATGCCATAGTGTCGAGGTAAGGTGCGTCCTCTGGAGGTGCGTTGTACGACCTGATCACGATCGGCCGCTGCGGCGTCGACGTCTATCCGCTGCAGACCGGCGTCGGGCTGGCCGACGTCGAGACCTTCGGCAAGTTCCTCGGCGGCAGCCCGACCAACGTCGCCGTCGCGGCGGCACGTCACGGCCTGCGCTCGGCGGTGATCACCGCGGTGGGCGCCGACCCGTTCGGCGCGTACGTACGACGGGCCATCCGCGAGTTCGGCGTGGACGACGCCTACGTGAGCGTCATCGAGGGCCCGGCCACCCCGGTCACGTTCTGCGAGATCTTCCCGCCCGACCACTTCCCCATCTGGTTCTACCGCGGCGAGCATCCGCCCGACCTGCGCCTCACCCCCGGCGACCTCGACCTCGACGCCATCCGCGCGACCGGCCTGTTCTGGTTCTCCCTCACCGGCCTGAGCAAGGAGCCGAGCCGCGCGGCGCACGCCGCCGCCCTGTCGGCCCGCACCTCCGGCTGGACCGTGTTCGATCTCGACCACCGTCCGGCGCTGTGGGAGTCGCGCGCGGCCGCCCGCGCGGCGGCGCGCGAGGCGCTGCCGCACGCGAACGTGGCCGTCGGCAACCTGGACGAGGTGGAGACCGCCGTGGGCGTGCGCGAGCCGGAGGCGGCGGCGCAGGCCCTGCTCGACGCCGGGGTCGAGGTGGCGATCGTCAAGATGGGCCCCGATGGGGTCCTCGCCCGCACCGCCACCGAGACCGTCGTGGCCGAGCCGGTCGAGGTGAAGGTGGTCAACGGCATCGGGGCCGGGGACGCGTTCGGCGGCGCGGTCTGCCTCGGGCTGCTGCGCGGCTGGCCGCTGGAGCGCACCATCCGCTTCGCGGGCGCCGCCGGGGCGTTCGTGGCCGCCCGGCTGGCCTGCGCCGACGCCATGCCCACCACCGACGAGGTGCACGAGCTGCTGAACGAGGTGCCCACGTGAGCGACCTCACGCTGCCCAGGACCGCCCGTTACGAGTGGCTCACGCGGATCCGCGCGACCCGCCCCGAGGAGATCGCCGAGGCCGCCGCGCGCCGGCAGCGCCGCCGGATGCCGGGGCCGGACGAGCGGCTGCTGATCATCGCCGCCGACCATCCGGCCAGGGGCGCCCTGTCCGTACGCGACCGCCCGCTGGCCATGGGCAGCCGCCACGACCTGCTCGACCGCCTCCAGACGGCCCTGGCCCGGCCCGGCGTGGACGGCATCCTCGCCTCCCCCGACGTCCTGGAGGACCTGCTGCTGCTGGGCGCGCTGGAGGGCAAGCTGGCCTTCGGCTCGATGAACCGGGGCGGGCTGCAGGGCTCGGTGTTCGAGCTGGACGACCGCTTCACCGGCTTCGACCCCGAAGCCATCGACACGATGCGCCTCGACGGCGGCAAGATGTTGTGCCGCATCGACCCGGGCGACCACGCGACGGCCGCCACCCTGGAGTCGTGCGCCCACGCTGTGACCGGGCTGGCGCGCAGGCGGCTGGTGGCCATGGTGGAGCCGTTCTGGGCGGCTCGCTCGGAGTCCGGCGCGCTGCGCAACGACCTGTCCCCCGACGCCGTGATCCGCTCGATCAGCGTCGCCCAGGCGCTCGGCGCCACCTCGGCCCACACCTGGCTGAAGATCCCCGTGGTGGCCGAGATGGAGCGGGTGATGGCCGCGACCACGCTGCCCACCCTGCTCCTCGGCGGCGACCCGCCCGACATCGGCACGGCCTACGCCGACTGGCACCGCGCGCTGGCCCTGCCCGGCGTGCTCGGCCTGGTCGTCGGCCGCGCCCTGCTCTACCCATCCGACGACGACGTGGCGACGGCGGTGGACGGCGCCGCCGCCCTGGTACGAGAGGCACACTCATGACCTACCTGCCCTACGGCAAGGCCGCCGGCGGCCCCTGGTCGGTGGAGATCACCCCCTCGCTGGCCGGCTGGACCTACTCCGGGCTGCGCGTGGCGGACCTGACCGGCACGCCGCTGTCGTTCGGCACCGGCGAGGAGGAGATGATCGTCCTTCCGCTGTCGGGGTCGTGCACGGTCGAGGTCGGCGGTGAGACGTTCGTGCTGGCCGGGCGCGGGTCGGTGTTCGACGGGCCGAGCGACTTCGCGTACCTGCCGATCGGCGTCCAGGTCACGTTGAGCGGCGGTGGACGCATCGCGCTGCCGTCGGCCCGCGCGACCCGGTCGCTGCCGCCGCGCCACGTGCCCGCCGCCCGGGTGCCGGTGGAGATCAGGGGCGCGGGGCAGGCCAGCCGGCAGGTGAACAACTTCTGCGCCCCCGGCGTGTTCGACTGCGACAAGCTCATGGCCGTCGAGGTGCTGACCCCGGGCGGCAACTGGTCGTCCTACCCGCCGCACAAGCACGACACCCCCAACCCGGGCGAGGCCGTGCTGGAGGAGGTCTACTACTTCGAGGTCGCCGGCGACGGGCCCGGCTACCAGCGCGTCTACTCCTCCGAGCGGGGGCAGGTCGACACGCTGGCCGAGGTGTCCTCCGGCGACGTCGTCCTGGTGCCCTACGGCTACCACGGGCCGTCCATGGCCGCCCCGGGCTATGACCTGTACTACCTCAACGTGCTGGCGGGCCCGGCGGAGGAGCGTTCGATGGCGTTCTGCGACGATCCCCGTCACGCCTGGATCCGCTCGTCCTGGTCGGGTCAGGACATCGACCCGAGACTGCCGTTCGGAGGGCACGCATGACCCGGTTGACCGTCGCGCAGGCCGTCGTGCGCTTCCTGGCCGCCCAGTGGAGCGAGCGGGACGGCGAGGAGCGCCGCTTCTTCGGCGGCTGCTTCGGCATCTTCGGCCACGGCAACGTCGCCGGGCTCGGCCAGGCGCTGGCCACCGCGGGCGACGACCTGCCCTACTACCTGGCCCGCAACGAGCAGGCCATGGTGCACACCGCCGCCGCCTACGCCCGGGCCGCCGACCGGCTGGCCACGCTGGCCTGCACGACGTCGATCGGCCCCGGCGCGACCAACATGATCACCGGCGCGGCCGGCGCGACGATCAACCGGCTGCCCGTGCTCCTGCTGCCCGGCGACGTCTTCTCCACCCGTGCCGCCAACCCGGTGCTCCAGGAGCTGGAGGACCCGCGTTCGTACGACATCTCGGTCAACGACTGCTTCAAGCCGGTCTCGCGGTACTGGGACCGGATCAACCGGCCGGAACAGCTCCCGTCCGCGTTGACGGCGGCCATGCGGGTGCTCACGGACCCGGTCGAGACCGGCGCGGTGACGCTGGCGTTGCCGCAGGACGTGCAGGCCGAGGCGTACGACTGGCCCGAGGAGCTGTTCGCCCGCCGGGTGTGGCACGTGCCGCGCCCGCGACCCGAACGCGCCGCGCTGGCCAGGGCGGCCGAGGTGATCAGGTCGGCGGCCCGCCCGCTGATCGTCTCGGGCGGCGGGACGATCTACAGCCGGGCCACCGCCGAGCTGGCCGCCTTCGCCGAGGCGCACGGCATCCCGGTCGCCGAGACCCAGGCCGGCAAGGGGTCGTTGCCGCACGGCCATCCGCTGGCGGTGGGCGCGGTGGGCGCGACCGGCACCACCGCCGCCAACACGCTGGCCCGCGAGGCCGACGTGATCATCGGGATCGGCACCCGCTACAGCGACTTCACCACGGCGTCGAGGTCGCTCTTCGCGGCGGAGGCCAGGTTCGTCAACGTCAACGTCGCCGCCTTCGACGCCGCCAAGCTGTCGGGGCTGCAACTGGTCGCCGACGCCCGCGAATGCCTGGCCGACCTGGTCGCGGCCGTCGCCGGCCGGCGCTCCGACGACGCCTGGACGGCCAGGGCCGCCGCGCTCTCCCGGGAGTGGGACGCGCAGGTGGACCGGGCGTACGCGCTCGACGGCTCCCCGCTGTCGCAGGCGGCGATCATCGGCGCCGTGAACGCGGCGGCGGGCCCGGACGGCGTCGTGGTGTGCGCGGCCGGTTCCATGCCGGGCGACCTGCACAGGCTGTGGCGGCCGAGCGGCCCCGGCGGCTACCACGTCGAGTACGGCAACTCCTGCATGGGCTACGAGATCGCGGGCGGCGTCGGCGTCAAGCTGGCCGCGCCGGAGCGCGAGGTGTTCGTCCTGGTGGGCGACGGGTCGTACCTGATGATGGCGCAGGAGCTGGTCACCGCGGTCGCCGAGGGCGTCAAGCTGGTCGTCGTCCTGGTGGACAACTCGGGCTTCGCCTCCATCGGGCGGCTGTCGGAGAGCGTGGGCGCGCGCCGCCTGGGCACGTCCTACCGCTCCCGTACGGGCGGGCCGCTGCCGGTCGACCTGGCCGCCAACGCCGCCAGCCTGGGCGCGGCCGTGCTGCGTCCGGAGTCGCTGGCCGACCTGCGCAAAGCCCTGGAGGAGGCCCGCTCGTCCGGCGAGACGACCGTCGTGCACGTGCGCACCGATCCCATGGCCGACGACGTCCCCTCCTCGCAGGCGTGGTGGGACGTGCCCGTGGCCGGGGTGGGCGCGCCGGCCGAGCGGGCGGCGTACGAGGAGGCCAAGCGGTCGCAGCGCGCGCACCTGAGCCCGCCGTCCTGACCAGGGTTGCCCTCGATCGCCGCCGGGAAGGCCACTGACCAGGCACGATCGGGGGTTGGGTATGAGGCCGTGGCAGGCGCTCGGGTGGATCGCGATCATCGCGGTCGCCTTCTTCTGCCTCTATCACCTGCGCACGGTCGTCATGTCCGTGATCATCGGCGTCTTCCTCACGGCGCTGCTGCACCCGCCGGCCCGCTGGCTCACCTCCCGCGGGCTCGGCCCGGCGCTGGCCACCACGATCGTCTTCGTCGGCGGCCTGCTGCTGGCCGGCGCGCTGATCGCGCTGCTGGTGCCGCCCACGGTCGACAGCCTGAGCGAGATGCGCACCAGCCTGGGCAAGGCGCTCGGCGACCTGCACGGCCTGGCCGCCCGGTTCGGGCTCGACGACCAGCGACTCCTCGCCCAGGCCAAGGAGTACGTGTCCAAGCAGGGCAGGCAGATCACCAGCGGCGCCATCGCCGGGGTCAGGACGGCCGGCGAGATCGTCGTCGGCGCCGTGCTCGCGGTCATCCTGTCGGTGTACTTCGTGCACGGCGGCGAGCGGCTGTTCGCCTGGATCGTCGATCTGCTGCCCGAGGGGGCCAAGACGCGCTGCCGCGACACCGGCGTGCTGATCTTCGGGGTGATCGGGCGCTACATCCGCGGGGTGGCGATCGTGGGCGTGGTCGACGGCTTCTTCATCGGGCTCGCGCTGTGGATCCTCGGCGTGCCGATCGCGCTGCCGCTGGCCGTGCTGACGTTCGTGGGGGCGTTCCTGCCGGTGGTGGGGGCGTTCATGGCCGGGCTGCTGGCGGCGGTGGTGGCGCTCGTGGCCAAGGGGTGGCTGGTGGCGCTGATCGTGGTCGCGGTGACGGTGGCGGTGCAGCAGCTCGAAGGGCACGTGCTGGCGCCGCAGGTCTACGGCAAGGCGCTCGACCTGCCGGGGGCGATCATCCTGGTCGCGATCACGGTGGGCAGCGTGATCGCGGGCATCACCGGGGCGTTCCTGGCCGCGCCGGTGACCTCGGTGCTCGTCGCGCTGCTGCGGCGGCCGCGCCCGCAACTGATCACTCCCGGGCCGAGCTGACCTGTTCGAGCTGCTCGCGTGACCACTCCAACCGCCCCTCGCGCAGGTCGGCGATGACGGCGCGGAGCCAACGGGCCTCGGCCGCCGTCACCTCGCGCAGGTATTCGCACTCCAGCATCGTGACCCGCGGCAGGTCCTCCTCGGCCAGGCTCGACTCCAGCTGGGCGAGCGTGCGCTCCACGGCCGCCGCCCGCCGCTCCAGCGCGTCGGACAGCCCGCCGGGGCCGAGCAGCATCGCGTTCGCCAGCGCCGCAGGGAACTGCGGGAACTCCTGTTTGGGACGGCTGAGCATGTCGTCCAGCCAGGTCAGCAGCCGCTCGCGGCCCTCGTCGGTGATCTCGTAGACCGTGCGCTCCGGGTACTGCTGGTCGCGCCCGGTCTCCCTGACCCTGATCAGCCCGGCCTCGTCCAGCCGGTCGATCGTGCGGTAGAGCCCTGCCCGCTGGCCCACGTTGACCACCAGGTCCTTGCCCCACTGCTTGAGCAACCGCTGGATGCCGTACGGGTGCAGGGGTTGGTGGTTCAGCAGGGTCAGCACGGTCAAAGCGAGCGGCGAGCCGCGGTCGAGCGCCATGGGCTCACCCTATCGTTCAGCGAAACTAGTTGACTTGATACTAGTTGCAATGCAACTATCAAGCCCATGACCACATCAGACCGCCCAGAGGGCGTCATGACCGAGATCCCCGTGCTGATCGTCGGCGGCGGCTACGCCGGGCTCACCTCCGCCCTGTTCCTGTCCCACCACGGGGTGCCGTGCGTGCTCGTCGACCGCCACCCCGGCGTGTCACTCCTGGGCCGGGCGCGCGGCATCACCCCGCGCACGATGGAGATCTACCGGCCGCTCGGCCTGGAGCAGGCCGTCAAGGAGGCCGGGCGGCCCTTCGACGAGGAAGGGGGCGTGGCCCGCTGCGCGACGCTGGCCGGCGAGTGGCAGTGGATCTTCGAGGGCGGCTCCTCCCGGGCGCTGCCCGAGCTGACCGCGGGCGAGTACGGCCTGGCCGACCAGAGCACGGTCGAGCCGATCCTCGCCGAGGCCGCCCGCGCCCGGGGCGCCGACCTGCGCTTCGACACCACGTGCAGGTCGATCGAGCCCGACGCGGACGGCGTCACGGTGGTGACCGAGGACACCCGCACCGGCGAGCGCCGGACCCTGCGCGCCCGCTACCTGATCGCCGCCGACGGCTACCGCGGCACGATCAGGGAGCGACTGGGCATCGCCCGCGAAGGGCTCGGCGTCCTGCGCGCCTACCAGTCCTTCGTCTTCAGGGCCGACCTGTCGGAGCTGGTCACCAAGCGGGCGCTGTTCTGGATCCTCGGCACGCCCGGCGGGACGGCCTCGGGCGCGATGGTCTCCCACGCGCTGCCGAACCATTGGGGCATGGCCCTGACGTACGACCCCGCCGCCGAGTCGCCCGACGACTTCACCGACGAGCGGCTGGTCGCCTCGGCCAAGGAGCTGATCGGCCGCGATCTGCCCGTGGAGATCGTCAGCAGGGCCGCGTGGGAGGAGGCGGTGGGCGTCGCCACGCGCTACCGCGAGGGACGGGTCTTCCTGGTCGGCGACGCGGCGCACGTCTGGCCGCCGGCCGGCGGCCTGGGCGCCAACTCGGCCGTCCAGGACACGCACAACCTGGCCTGGAAGCTGGCCGCCGTGCTCGCCGGCCGGGCCTGCGACGCGCTGCTCGACACCTACGAGGCCGAGCGCCGCCCGGTCGCCCTGGAGCTGGCCGACCTGACCGTACGCAGCCAGGCGGCCAGGTTCGGCTCCACCCCCGAGGACGACCCGCTGGACCACGTCGTGGCGATCCTGGGGCAGCGCTACCGCTCGTCGGCCATGGTCGGCGCCACCCACGAGACGGTGTTCGGCGACTCGGTGGCCCAGGGCGCCCGTCCCGGCACCCGCGCCCCGCACCTCTGGCTCGACCGGGACGGCGTGCGCATCGGCGTCCACGACCTGTTCCACGACACGTTCGTCCTGCTGTGCGGCCCCGGCGGCGCGGACTGGGCGCGGGCCGCCGGGCCAGGCGTGCGGGTGCACCAGGTGGGCGGTGACGTGCTCGACGTCGAGGACGCCTGGGCCGAACGCTACGGCGACGCCACCGCCGTCCTGGTCCGGCCGGACGGCTACGTGGCCTGGCGGTCCGAAGGACCGGCGGTCGAGGGCGAGATCGGCCGCGCGCTCGACCAGGTGCTCGGAAGGGTCATCATGTGACCTATGCGATGGATCACGTTCGACTGTTTCGGCACCCTCGTCGACTGGCGGCACGGCATCGGCACCAGCCTTGAGCTGATCGCACCCGGCAGGGGGGAGGAGCTGCCGGCGGCGTACCTGCGGCACGAGAGCGCGGTCGAGGCCGAGACGCCACGGGCCCGCTACCGGGACGTCATGGCCGAGGCGCTGCGCCGCGCCTGCGCCGACGCCGGAGTCCCGCTGAACGACGACGACGCCTCGGTGCTGGCCGCCACGCTGCCCTACTGGCCGGTGTACGGCGAGGTCGGGGCGGAGCTGTCGGCCCTGCGCGCGGCGGGCCGGCGGCTGGCGCTGCTGACCAACTGCGACCGTGACCTGATCGCCCAGACGCTGCGGCGGCTGCCCGTGCCGTTCGACGCGGTGGTGACCGCCGAGGACGCCGGGGCCTACAAGCCGGACGAGGCGCACTTCGAGCACTTCAGGAGGGCGTACGAGCCGGCCGAGTGGGTGCACGTGGCCCAGAGCCACTTCCACGACATGATCCCGGCCGAGCGGCTGGGCGTCCGCCGGGTGTGGATCAACCGGCACGGCGAGCGGCCCGCCGGCCCCGCGGTCGTCCGGGTGGTCCTGCCCGACCTCCGCGGCCTGCTCGCGGCCGTCGAACGGGCGTAGCGGAGCTCAGGCCGGCTCGTGGGCCTAGCGGGGCTTGTCCAGGATCTCGGCGACGCCTTCGAGGAAGGAGTCGACATCGGCGATCAGGTAGCCGGCGCGCAGGAGCACGGTCGAGAACCGGGCCTCGCGCACCTCCTCGGCGGTCACCGCGAACTCGGTCGTGCCACGCAGGGTGGCCACGATGCGGTCGAGGAAGGCGTCGACCTCGTCCTCGTTGTAGCCGGTGCCCATGCGGCCGGGGCGGAAGGCCACGCGTTCGACCCGGGCAGCCTGGGTCTCCAACCACTCCTCGCGCAGCAGCTCCCCGGTGGGCTCGGCCATGGCGAGCCGTACCGGGCGCTTGGCCTGGGTCTCCAGGGCCACGACGAACGCCTCCAGCGCGAAGTCCACCGCGGTCTCGTGGTAGCCGCCGCGCTTGGCGCGGAAGGTCGCGGTGCGGACCTCGTCGGCGGTGACGGGCTCGACCGTGTGCGGGCCCCTGCCCAAAGTCGACTCGATGCGCGCGATCAGGGCGTCGACTTCCACGGGGTCATAGCCTGAACGCATACCCATGACGCGCGGAAAGCGGTTCAAGCCCACTCCTCCTGAGATGTGCCGGGGGTTTCTCCATTGTGAGGCCCTTTATCACGGCCCTGCGCCCTGACATATACCGTTACAGCACCATGCGACTGTTACAGGTCTCTTTTCGCTACCGAAGACGTCAGCCCTTCATCCTCGAAGAGGCCGACGCGCAGCTCGCGCCGGGCGACGCGATCGAGCTGACCGGGGTCAACGGAGCGGGGAAGTCCACGCTGCTGCGGCTCCTCGCGGGGCTCGCGCGGCCGACGCGGGGCCACATCACCGACCGTCCCGGCGTCGTGGGCTTCGCCCCCGACCGCTTCCCGACGGCCCAGCCGTTCACGGTGACCTCCTACCTGACGCACATGGCGTCCGTACGCGGCGGCGCCCGGTGGCGCCCCTGGGCCGAACGCCTGAACATGGGCCACCTCCTCGGCCTGCCACTCGGCGAGCTGTCCAAGGGCAGCGCCCACAAGGTCGGCCTGGTCCAGGCCCTGATGGCCGACCCCGGCCTGCTGATCCTGGACGAGCCCTTCGCCGGCCTGGACGCCGACGCCCGCGAGACGCTGCCCGCCATCGTCACCGAGGTCGCCGGGCGCGGGGGCATCGTCGTCGCCAGCGACCACCAGGGCGGCCTGCGCGACCTTCCCGGGCTGCGCTCGTGGTCGATCGTGGACGGCCACCTCAAGGAGGCCGCCCCCGCGGCCCCTGTGGCCCCCGCTCCGGAACGCCCGCTGACGACCGTGGCGGTCACCCTGCCCGCCGACGAGCTCCCGCTCTTCCTGACCAGGATGCACGACCAGGGCTACCGGACCACCGACCTCGACCACGCCCACCCCGACCCGCCCGAGGAGCCCGGATGATCGCCCTGGCCGTCGTCCGCCTGACCGAGGAGCCCCGGTGATCGCCCTGGCCGTCTTCCGGCTGGCCGCCTACGTGCGGTCGCACCGCGTCCATCAGGCGCTCCTGCTCACCCTCGCCATGCTCGCGATCGTCTACGGCAGCCGCGCGCCCAAGGGCACCGAGGCCGCCGTGCTGGCCGACGGCGCCGTGCTGATCATCCCCATCCTGGCCTGGGCCACGCGGAGCCTGCTGGACACCGAGCCCGACCGGCAGCGCGAGCTGTCGGCGGTCACCGCGGGCGGGCGCGGCAAGGAGGTGGCCGCAGGGCTGGTGGCGAGCCTGGTCGCCGGCGCCGTGCTGGCCGCCGTCGGCCTCGCGTGGGCCGTCCTGCTCGGCCTGAGCGAGCGCCCGGGTCGGGACGTGCTGGGCGCGGCCCTCGTCCTGCACGCCCTGGCGGTGCTCGCCGGGACGGCGCTCGGCGCGCTCACCAGCCGGGCCGTGCTGCGCTCCCCCGCGGTCTCGATCATGTCGCTGGTGCTCGGCTACCTGGTGATGCTGCTGCTCAGCGCGTCCCCCGCGTACTGGCTGACGGTTCCGCTGGTGGTCTGGATGCGTACGGCCGGCGCCGGCGAGCTGCTGGACCGGCTGCCCCAACTGTCCGCGATCTCCCTGGCGTGGTGCCTGGCGGGACTCGCCCTGTATGCCTGGAGGCGCCGTAGGGTAGGTTAGTAAGCGTTCACTCACCCCTGAGGAGGCAACGGTGAAGGTGATCTGCCTGGGTGACAGCATCACCCGCGGACAAGTGAGCGTCGACTATGTGGCCATGCTGCGCGACCGGCTGCCCGGCGAGACGGTGATCAACGCGGGTGTCAACTACGAGCCGTCGTCCGAGTTGCTCAAGCGTCTCGACGACGTCGTGCGGCAGGATCCGGACGTGGTCACCGTGCTCATCGGCACCAATGACGCCAACGCCACCTTGAGCGAGAGGCGGGCCAGGGCCCTGCGCAAGCGCTGGAAGCTCACGCAGACCCCCACAGCCGCCGCGTACGCCGCCAACCTGACGGCCATCGCCGCCCGCCTGCAGAACGAGACCATGGCCCGCGTGGCGCTGCTGTCCCCGCCGGTCATCGGCGAGGACCTGGACTCGGTCCCGGTGCGCCGCACCCAGGAGTTCGCCGAGATCGTCAGGACGGTCGCCGCCCAGCAGGGCGTGACCTATCTGCCGCTCAACGAGCGCATGACCGCCGACCTGGAGGGCACCTCACCCCGCACCCACTACCGTCCCGAGAGCAACAAGGCGCAGACCGCCGCCATGCAGCACTTCCTGCTCGGCCGCAGCCTGGACGCCATCTCCAGCAGCCGCGGCCTGCGGCTCACCACCGACACCGTGCACCTCAACAGCCGGGGCGCCGCCATGATCGCCGACCTGGTCGAGACCTTCGCCGCCCGCTCGACCGCCACGAGGTAGCCCGGCGGCGACCGCCGCCTTGCTCGGGGCGGTCGCCGGCTACTCGGCCGCGGCGAGCTGGCCGCAGGCGCCGTCGATCTCGCGGCCCCGGGTGTCGCGCACGGTCACCGGCACCCCGTGGAACTCCAGCCGGCGCACGAACGCCCGCTCGTCCTCCGGCCGGGACG
The DNA here is from genome assembly GCF_040630865.1 of Nonomuraea sp. NPDC005730. Taxonomy (NCBI): domain Bacteria; kingdom Bacillati; phylum Actinomycetota; class Actinomycetes; order Streptosporangiales; family Streptosporangiaceae; genus Nonomuraea; species Nonomuraea sp. NPDC005730. The sequence continues at coordinate 153,144 of NZ_JBEXYK010000008.1, read as the reverse complement.
CCGTCCACTTGGATCCGGGTGTGGGGTTGAGCGGGATCAGGTTGACGTGCACGAGCTTGTTCCTGACCAGCTTGCCGAGCAGGTCGGCCCGCCACTCCTGGTCGTTGATGTCCTTGATCAGGGCGTACTCGATGGAGATGCGGCGCTTGGTCTTCGCCGCGTACGACCAGGCCGCGTCGAGGACCTCGGCCACCTTCCACCGCGTGTTGATCGGGACGAGCGTGTCGCGCAGCTCGTCGTCGGGCGCGTGCAGGGACAGCGCGAGCGTGACCGGCAGCCCCTCCTCGGCGAGCTTGCCGATGGCGGGCACCAGCCCCACGGTCGAGACCGTGACCCCGCGCGCGGAGATGCCGAGACCGTGCGGCGCGGGGTCGACGATGCGGCGCACGGCGCCGATCACCTGCTTGTAGTTGGCCAGCGGCTCGCCCATGCCCATGAAGACGATGTTGCTCACCCGGCCGGGACCGCCCGGCACCTCGCCCGCCGCCAGCGCGCGGGCGCCGGAGACCACCTGCTCGACGATCTCGGCGGTGGACATGTTCCGGGTCAGGCCCGCCTGTCCGGTGGCGCAGAACGGGCAGTTCATGCCACAACCGGCCTGCGACGACACGCACATCGTCACCCGCTCGGGATAGCGCATGAGCACCGACTCGACCAGCGCGCCGTCGAACAGCCGCCACAGGGTCTTGCGGGTCGTGCCGCCGTCGGTGGTCAGCTCCTTGACCGGCGTGAGCAGCGTCGGCAGCAGCGCCGACAGCTTGTCGCGGGCCACCGCGGACAGATCGGTCATCTCGGCGACGTCGGCGGTGTGGCGCTCGAAGTAGTGGCGCGAGAGCTGGTCGGCACGGAACGCCTTCTCCCCCAGCTCGGTGACCGCGGCCCGGCGCTCGGCCATGGACAGGTCCGCCAGGTGCCGCGCGGGCTTGGCCCGTCGCGGTGCGACGAAGGTGAGCTGGCCTGGCTGCTGGGACACGTTCCTGCCTTTGCTTGGGGGGACTTCCGGGATTCTGGTTGGGCTACCGGGATTTCTCACCGGCCAGGTTAGTGAACGCCGGCCGCGGAGGAGGCATTCCTGATCACGGTACGGCTCGCGTCAGGGTCACCGCCCGATCTACAGTCATCTCGTATGGCGATTTTCCGGTCGGCATCTGGCGAGGGTGGGACCGAGGTCGTCCTCGCCGCCGGTAACCCCTACGGCAGCCGCACGCTCGTGGTCGAGCGGGACGAGGACTCCTCGGTAGCTTACCTGTGCTCGCCCGAGGGCGCCGTCCACGGAGCGGTCTGGCTGGCCAATCACCGGCCGGCCCCGTCCGTGGTCGATCTGGCCCGGATCAACTCCGGCCTGCCCCCGCTGATGCCCAGGGGCAACACGACGCACCCCGAGGGACGCAGGCCGCTCGGCCAGTTGTCCGCCCTGTGGTTCGAGGAGGGCGACGGCGTCGCGCTCTACGAGGACGACGACCTGCTCGCGGTCATCCCCGGCTGGGCCGACATGAGCAGGGGCATGCCCGGCTACGCCCGTGACGCCGTGGGCGAGTCGCCGTTCGCGTGGGCGCTGTCGGAGGCGCTGGAGGGGCTGCGGCCGCGTATCTCCAACGCCACGTCCTACTGGCGCTGGCGGCACGGCGAGGGGTCGTGGCCGTCGTTCCAGCAGTTCGTCATGGGACATCTCGACCGGGTGCTCGGCCCGGCCGGCCGCTACTGGGACGCCAGCGGCGAGCGCCTGCCGACCGTCGGCATCACCGAACGCCCCCCGTACGAGGGCCGCGAGCCGACCGTGCTGTCCACGGTGGGGATGAGCTGCCAGCGCATGCCGACCGTCGAGCAGTGGATCGACCGCCCCGACGCCTACGCCCGGATCGAGCTGGCCGTGGCCACCCACGACGACCCCCGGGACGCGGCGCTGCTGCTGGTGTGGCTGGCCCAGTATCCGTGGCACTCGGTGACCTGGCTCGGCCACGGGCACACGGCCAAGTGGTACCACGAGCCCTCGACGTTCCCGCTGGGGTCGCAGTACTCGGGGGTCCTCATGCGAGCCGACCCGCCCGACATGCCGGACATGTCGGGGTTTGCGTTCGGCGGGGAGGCCGTACGGTGGTTGTGGCTCACCCCCGTCACGACGGAGGCGCTAGAGGAACAGCGTCAGTAGCAGCCAGACCGGCACCAGCGTGGTCACCAGCGAGTCGAGGCGGTCCATCAGGCCGCCGTGCCCCGGCAGAATCGTGCCGAGGTCCTTGATGCCGAGGTCCCGCTTGATCATCGACTCGATGAGGTCGCCCACGGTCGCCAGCAGCGCCGCCAGCGCCCCGATCAGCGCGCCCAGCCAGAGCGGGCCGTCCAGCAACCAGGTCACCAGCCAGCCGCCGACCAGCGTGCAAGCGATCACCGAGCCGGCGAAACCCTCCCAGGTCTTCTTCGGGCTGATAACCGTCATCTTGTGCCTGCCGAACAGCACACCCGCGACGTATCCACCGATGTCGCTGGCCACGGTCACCGCGATGAAGATCAGCACCCGGTCGCGGCCGTCGGGCGGCGCGAGCAGCAACGCCGCGAACGCCGCCAGCATCGCCGGGTAGAACAACGTGAACACCGAGGCCGTGCCGTCGCGTACGTAACCGTCGGTGCCGTCGCTGAACATCCGCCAGACCAGCAGCACGAACGCGAACACCGCGAACGCCCCCAGCAGCCAGAACGGCCCGCCCCAGTACGCCCCGGCCTGCATCGCCACCAGCCCCGCGAGCACGGGGACGGCCGGGACCTTGATCCCACGCGTGGCGAACGCCTTGGTCAGCTCCAGCACGCCCACGCCGACGCACACCACGATCACCAGGAGGAAGAGCTCCTTGATCGTGTAGAGGGTACCGAGGACCAGCGCACCCAGCCCCACACCCACCGCGATCGCGGCCGGCAGGTTCCTTCCGGTACGGCTGCCGCCGTCCGGGCCGGTGCCGGCCGTACGTTCTTCCACAGACACTCTCCATAGCCACGGCCCCCGCCTTCCGGCGAGGGCCGCGAGGCGTGCCGCTCAGACTTCGAGCAGCTCGGCTTCCTTGTGCTTGAGCAGCTCGTCGATCTTGGCGACGTGCTTCTGGGTGAGGTCGTCGAGTTCCTTCTCCGCGCGACGGACCTCGTCCTCGCCCGCCTCGCCGTCCTTGATCATCTTGTCGAGGGCCTCCTTGGCCGTACGACGGATGTTCCGGATCGACACCTTGGCGTGCTCGCCCTTGTTCTTGGCGACCTTGATGTACTCCTTGCGGCGCTCCTCGGACAGCTCCGGGAACGTCACGCGGATCACGTCGCCGGTGTTGGTCGGGTTGACGCCGAGGTCGGAGTCGCGGATGGCCTTCTCGATCGCGCCCATCGCACTCTTGTCGAAGGGCTGGATGATGACCATGCGCGCCTCGGGCAGGTGGAACGAGGCCAACTGCTGCACCGGTGTCGGAGTGCCGTAGTACTCCGCATTGATCTTGTTGAACATCGCGGGGGTGACCCGGCCGGTCCGGATGGTCGCGAAGTCTTCCTTCGCGACCGAGACGGCCTTGTCCATCTTTTCCTCGGCTTCGAGGAGGGTTTCGTCGATCACAGCGGCTCCCTGTCTACTAGCTGGCGGTGTCGGGCTAGCTCCCTCATTTGCCTGCGGGACTCACCAGCGTGCCGATTTTCTCACCGCGTACCGCTCGCAGGATGTTGCCCTCGCCCATCAGGTCGAAGACCACGATCGGCAGATCGTTGTCCTTGCACAGGCTGATCGCGGTCGCGTCCATGACCGCGAGGTCGCGCAGCAGCACCTCGCCGTAGTCAAGATGGTCGAACCGGACCGCGTCGGGGTTCTTGCGCGGGTCGGAGTCGTAGATCCCGTCGACCTGCGTGCCCTTGAGCAGCGCCTCGGCGCCGATCTCCAGGGCCCGCTGCGACGCCGCGGTGTCGGTGGAGAAGTACGGCGAGCCGAGACCCGCCCCGAAGATGACCACGCGGCCCTTCTCCAGGTGCCTGATCGCGCGGCGCGGCAGGAAGGGCTCGGCGACCTGCTGCATGGTGATGGCCGTCTGGACGCGGGTCTCGACGCCCCGCCTCTCCAGGAAGTCCTGGAGCGCCAGACAGTTGATCACCGTGCCGAGCATGCCCATGTAGTCGGCCCTGGCACGGTCGATGCCGCCCTGGGACAGGGTGGCGCCGCGGAACATGTTCCCCCCGCCGACCACGACCGCGACCTGCACGCCCTCGCGCACGGCCTCGGTGATCGAGTCGGCCAGGTGGTCGACGACGCCCGGGTCGATGCCCAGTGGGTCGTCTCCGGCGAACGCCTCGCCTGACAGCTTCAACATCACCCGCTTCCACCTCAGTGGACCCTGCGGGCTGGGTGATGAGGAAGCCGCCGTCCGTGTGGATTCGTGGGCTGACTCCCGGTGGTCCTGCACGGCGGCGGCCTCCTTCATTGGGTGGAACTCTGGGCAGGCAGTTCGCTCAAGCCTAAGCCTGGCCGACCTTGAATCGGACGAAGGCGAGCACCTCGACGCCGTTCTCCTCGGCGTACTTGCCCACGCTCTTCTTGTTGTCCTTCACGAAGGCCTGCTGGACCAGGGTGAAGTCCTTGTACCAGCCGTTGACGCGACCCTCGACGATCTTGCCGATGGCGGCCTCGGGCTTGCCCTCCTCGCGGGTCATCTCCTCGAAGAGCTTGCGCTCCTTCTCGACGACCTCGGCGGGGACGGACTCGGCCTTGAGGTACTGCGGGGCCATCGCCGCGGCATGCTGGGCGATGTCCTTGGCGACCTCGGCGTTCGGCTTGTCGAGCTGCACGAGCACACCGACCGCCGGCGGCAGCGCCGGGTCCGTCTTGTGCATGTACGCGCCGATGTAGCCGCCCTCGAGCACGGCGAAGCGGCGGATCTCGATCTTCTCACCGAGCGCGGCGTTGGCCTCGTCCAGGTGCTCCTTGACGGACTTGCCGCCGAAGGAGGAGTCGAGCAGCGTCGCCACGTCGGCGGGCTTGCTCGCCAGGATGTGCGCGACCACACCGGCGGCCAGCTCCTGGAAGCGCTCGCCCTTGGCCACGAAGTCGGTCTCGCAGTTGAGCTCGAGAAGAGCGGCGGAGGAGTCGCTGTCCTGCTGGAGCGCGACGAGGCCGTTGGAGGCCGTACGGGCCTCGCGCTTGCCCACGTCCTTGGCGCCCTTGAGGCGCAGGAGCTCGATGGCGCGGTCGAAGTCGCCGTCGGACTCCTCGAGCGCCTTCTTGCAGTCCATCATGCCGGCAGCGGTGATCTCGCGAAGCCGCTTGACGTCGGCCATGTTCACGGAAGCCATTGCTCTTATTCCTTGTGGGATTTCGTCGTCGTCGTGGATCGGGGTGGACGCCCTGGGCGCCCGCCCCTGGTCGGTACGGCAAGCGCGTGCCGCACCAGGGCCTTGTCGTGCGCGGGTCGTGCGCGGGTCGTGCGTTCTGCCTCGGTCTTGCGCGGTCTCAAGCGGTGGTGCCGGGTCGTGTCGGGTTGTGCTCGGACGGTCGTGCCCGGGTCTGGTTCGGAGGGCGCCCTTGCGCCGGACTCCCTCCCGACCAGCCGGACTCCCATCCGACCGACCCGGCCCTCGCCCAACCGGCCCGGATTTCCATCCAACCCGCCGAACTCCCGTCCGACCGGCTGGGCTTCTGCCCGGCCTTTCGGCTTTCGCCTGACTGGCCCGGCTTTCACCTGGCCCGTCCGGCTTCCTCCGGGACCTTTGCTCGTAGCTGGGCTTGGTCTGGGCTCGGGCTTCGTCCGGCCTGGGCACGGACTCCGCTCGGGCCCGGGCTTGCGCCCAGGTCTCCGCTCAGCAGGACGGGCTCCGCCGGTGGAGCTCCGCTCCGCCTCGCTCGGCATACTGCCCAGCCAGGCTCGGCTTATCGCTCCGGCCCGATGGTCATCCACCTCGGCTCACCGCCTCGGTTTCCGATACCCCGGCCCTGGCCTACCGCCCGGACCTGATCGCCACCTTGCTTTGGCTGTCCGCCTCAGCCTGGTCGACACCCTGCCTCGGCTTACCGCCTCAGCCCGACTGCCGTCCTGCCTTGGCTGACCGCCTCGGCCCGATGGCCACCCTGCCTTGACTTATCGCCTCCGCGGGGTGCCGTCCTGCCCGGCTTGCCGTCCCGGCTCGGCCGTTTGCCCAGTCGAGACGCGTACCTTGCCCTACCAAGCCTCAGCCCGCGCAGGACCTCGGCCTTGCCCTTCACAACCTCGGCCCGCGCAGGACCTGGGTTCCGCTCACCCTCGATCGGCCGGCTGCCCGCCCCGCACCGCGGTCGATGACGACCTGCGGCGCGGAGCCGGCGCCTGCACCGGGCCCGGCCTCACGCCCGGGCCCGGCGGCCGTGTCTCAGGCCTGCGGCTCGGACTCGGGGGTCGCGTCGGCAGCCGGAGCGGCCTCGGCGGCGGGCGCCTCCTCGGCCGGAGCCTCGGCAGCGGGGGCCTCCTCGGCCGGAGCCTCGGCAGCGGGGGCCTCCTCGGCGGCGGCCTCGGGAGCGGCCTCAGGAGCGGCCTCGGCGGCCTGACCCTGCTCGATGAGCTCGCGCTCCCACTCGGCCAGCGGCTCGGCGGCGGCCGGCTTCTCGTCACCGCGGGCGGCGCCGGAGCGAGCCATCAGACCGGCGGCGACACCGTCGGCGACGACCCTGGTGAGCAGGCCGACGGCGCGGATGGCGTCGTCGTTGCCCGGGATCGGGTAGTCGACCTCGTCGGGGTCGCAGTTGGTGTCGAGGATCGCGACGACCGGGATGCCAAGCTTCTTGGCCTCGCTGATCGCGATGTGCTCCTTCTTCGTGTCCACGACCCACACCGCGCTGGGCACGCGGCCCATGTCACGGATGCCGCCGAGCGTGCGCTCGAGCTTGTCCTTCTCGCGACGGCGCATGAGGAGCTCCTTCTTGGTGAGCCCCGAGCCGGCGACGTTGTCGAAGTCGAGCTCCTCGAGCTCCTTCAGACGCTGAAGCCTCTTGTGCACGGTGGAGAAGTTGGTGAGCATGCCGCCCAGCCAGCGCTGGTTCACGTACGGCATGCCGACCCGCGCGGCCTGCTCGGAGATGGCCTCCTGAGCCTGCTTCTTGGTGCCGATGAACAGGATCGTGCCGCCGTGGGCGACGGTCTCCTTGACGAAGTCGTAGGCACGGTCGATGTACGACAGCGACTTCTGCAAGTCGATGATGTAGATGCCGTTGCGCTCGGTGAAGATGAAGCGCTTCATCTTCGGGTTCCACCGGCGGGTCTGGTGGCCGAAGTGAACGCCGCTCTCGAGCAGCTGTCGCATGGTGACGACGGGGGCCATGTGATGGTCCTCCAGGTCTGGGCGCCCTGCGGATGGGCGCAGTTCTCGGTTGTGCCGCGGCAGCGCGTTGTCTACCGCCCTGATGCCCCAAAACCGCTCCAGCCGGGCCGAGGCCCGGACCGAGGGTGCGGTCCGCAACGGGGCATGCGAAGTCGGCCTGTTGCCACAGGCCATCGAAAAGTCTACCTCCCACACCGCCCCAGGCTGACCGTCGGAGGTCAAACCGACATACCGGGTACGGCTCACCCCACATCGTGGTCCTCCGTGGGCAACCCGGGCGACGTCCTGGATGCGATCGGGAAGAGGTTGATCTGTGCCTCCGCGATCCTGGCCCCGCTCGGCGCGTCCTCCTGGCTGCGCTGGTGCGCGATGTACGGCTCCAGAAGCTTCTCGATCTCCGCGCTCAGCCGTCCCAGCTCGCTCGCGTCGACCCTGATCCGGGTACGGCTGAAGCGCGTCGCGTCGCGCCATTCGTCCGTGTCGTGTTCGATCCCGGCCAGGGCCCGGTCGGCCTCGTCGCCGGCCTCCTTGCGGAACGCCTTGATCAACAGGGTCTTGGCGTCACGGACCTCCGGCTGATCGTCCGGAAGCACTCCCACGCTGAACGGCTTGTGCGTCGATCTCCACAGCCGTTCGCGTCCGTCCCCTCTGGGCGGGGCGTCCTCGACGAACCCGTACTTGGCCAGCATGCGCAGGTGATAGCTGGCTGCGCTGGGCGTGATCCCCGCGATCTCCGCCACCTCGGTCGCGGTGGCACTGTCCTCCACGCCGAGCCGGTTGAGGATCAACAGCCTCGCCGGGTGAGCCAGCGCCCGCATCATCTTGGGATCGCTGAGCCCCTCCATGTCCTGCGTCATGTGCCAAAGGTACCCGGCGAGAGATATGAAGCATTCCCTTTACAACTCTGAAGGGATCCCTTCATACTTATGAAGTCTTCCTTTCACATCTCCCGCCTTATCCGCGCTCCTCTCAGCCGGCACCCCTTCAAGCCCACCTGGCCCGAACTCGCCACCGGAGACCCCCAGCATGGACACGACGCCCCCGCTCCCCCTTCGCAAACAGCGCGACTACCGCCTGCTGTGGAGCGCCCGCACGATCTCGATCACCGGCTCGGAGGTCTCCAAGCTGGCCGTCCCCCTGACCGCCATCACACTGCTGACCGCCTCACCCACCGAGATGGGGCTGCTGACCGCCGCCGCCCCGCTGCCCGCCCTGCTGTTCGGCCTCCAGTCGGGCGCCATCGCCGACCGCCTCACCCGGCACCGCCCGCTGATGATCGCCTGCGAGCTCGTCTCCTGCGCCGCCGCCGCCACCGTCCCGCTGGCCTGGCTGTTCGGTGTCCTCACCGTGCCCTGGCTGGTCATCGTGGCCCTGGTCATCGGTACGGCCGGCGTCATCTTCAAATCCGCCAACTTTCCCTACATAGCCGCCGTCGTGGACCCTTCGCAGCGCACCGAGGCCATGGCCGGCTTCCAGGCCTCGTACTCGGTGGCCTCCGTGAGCGGCCCCGGCCTGGCCGGCCTCCTGGTCCAGACGCTCACCGCGCCGTTCGCCGTACTGGCCGAGGCGCTGTCCTTCCTCGCCTCCGCCCTCCTGCTCCGCTCGATCCGCACCCCGGAGCACAACCAGCCCACCCGCTCGTCCAGCATGTGGCGGGACATCGTCGAGGGCCTGCGAACCAGCCTCACCCACCCCACGCTCCGAGCCGTCCTGGGCGCCGGCGTGACGATCAACTTCTTCGCCATGGCCTACATCGCCGTCTACATGCTCTACATGGTCAACACGCTCGACATCCCCAAGGGAATGATCGGCTTCCTCACGGCACTGAGCGGCGTGGGCGGCCTCCTGGGCGCCTGGCTCACCTCCCGCCTGTCCAAGCGCTACGGCGAGAACCGCATCCTGCTCGTCGCGGTCCTGTTCTTCCCGCTGGACATCCTCGCCGTCGGCCTCCTGACCGGCCCCCTCTGGGTGAAGCTGACGGTCCTCGGCCTGACGGGCGTCATGACCGGCGTCATCGTGGTCGCCTTCTCCACCTGCATGGGCGTGATCACCCTCCGCGACACCCCCACCGCCCTCCGCGGCCGCGTGAACGCCACCATGACCTTCGCCGTACAGGGCGTCCTGGCCGTCGGCGGCCTGACCGGCGGCGTACTGGCCGAGTTCGTGGGCCTGCGCCCGGTCATCCTCATCAGCGCGGCGGGCATCGCCCTGAGCAGCCTCTGGATCTGGCTCTCCCCCCTACGCCCCAACCGCCCCCAGGTCACCCACACCCCGCCCCCGCCCCCTCAGAACCCCCTCCCCCAGGCACTGACCCACCTGATCGAGTCCAAGCGCCACTCAGTCATCTAGCCACCGCAACCCCCAGACCCCACACTCCATCCACACGGACCAATAGCATCTGGCTTCTGCCGCCACCACACCGCTCTCCTCCCCGCCGACCGCACGCACGCCCGCAGCGTCTGCACCGGTCCTTACGGTTGCAGCTAGAGCCCTCACGGCCTACGACTCCCCGGGGCCTCTCGTGCATGCCTCCACCTCCACCTCGGCGCCGGCGGTCACCGTCACTGGGGCGGCCCGTCCCCGGACCGGACAAAGATCGCCCTGCCCTGCACCGGCGCCCATCTGCCTCATCAACGTCCTGAAGCCGCCCGTGAGCAGCCACCGCCGGAAGCGGCCATTGATGCTCGATCAGGAGCCGCAGCACTCGGCCATATCGCGCCAGATCACGCCGTTCAGCTGCCTGCGCGGTCAGGAACGTAGTACGTCAGATCACCCCGCCTGACCCGGGACGGACAGACGACCGAGCTCCGCCGGACAGTGACCTGAGGCTGGAACAGGCCTAATACGGCAGGTAGTAGCTGAGCAGATCCGCGGTGAGCGGCGGGAAGAGCGCCTGGAACAGTTCTTCCTCCCCGGTGTAGACGTCGGGCCGGATCCGCGTCAGCCCCTCGATCCCGTGCGGGCCGAACAACAAGGCGGGCAGGTGGTCGGGGGCCACTCCGACGCCCTTCACGGATCCGGGTCTCTGCATCGGGCCGCCGGTGACGACCTCACCGAGGCCATCGGCGCCGACGGGGATCCGGTGATGGGCGCCGAAGGTGGAGATGACGATGTCATCGCCGGTGCGGTCCGTCCCCTCTGCGGTGAGGCGCTGCCAGAGCAGCGGCCGCAGGCGGTCGAGCAGCACCGGGACGTCCGGAATGCGCACGTAGTACTGCTCCGCCCGCTTCCCCGGTTCGTGGTCGAGGTACTCCTGCCAGGCGGTGGCAGTCACGGATCCGGCCCGATGGACGACCTTCAGCTCGCTCCCGGGGAACTGAGCGACGACGGCACGGAGCAGGTCGCGGGCCGCGGTCTCGTTGGCGGCGGCGGCCTCGGCCAGCAGCACTTCGTCGTCGGGGGGCGTGGTGCGTCCGGTGGCGATGACGGTGCCGGCGTGCTCCAGGACCCAGGAGGTGCTCGCCTGGTGGTCCAGCAGCCATCGCCAGCATGCCGCCGAATGCGGCATGGCAACGTCGAACCGGTCCTGAGCCATGTCCTGCAGAGCTGCCATGACGGGGATGTCGGCGGGCCGGGCGGCGCGAAGTGCGGGCGTGCCCTCACCGGCCGGTGGCGTGTGCACGGTCAGCGCCGACGGTATGTCGATGGCGTACTCGTAGCCGAACAGCCGGTAGAAGTACGGGATCCCGATCATCACCTGAACGACGTGACCGCGGGCGGCGGAGCGCTCGTGGGCCCATCGCATGAGCGCCCGTACGAGTCCGCGTCCTTCGTATTCGCGGTCGGTGGCGACCAGTTCGACCTGACCGGCGGGTAGGCGGATGCCGCCGATGCGCACTTCCTCGTCAAGGAGCGTCGCGGTGGACACGACCCGGTCTCCATCCACGACCACGGCACAGGCGGACCAGCCGGCGTCGGGGTCCGAGACGACCAACCGGTGGTCGAGGGCGTCGGCCGAGTCGCCACGTTCGGTGAGAAGCGCGCTGATCTGATCGAGGTCCGCAGGCCGTGCCCGCCGCAGGACGAGACCGTCGGCCAGCGGGACGGGTGTGACGGAGGCTGCGGTCGGGCTCACGGTGGGACTCTCGCATCGCCCGGATGACCTCGTCCATCGGATTTCCACCGGGCGGGCGGCGGGGCTCGGCACAAGGCGGCTTGTCCACAGGAGACTCCCCGCCGCCTTCTCTGTCCACAGAATCCCGCTCGCCTCTGCCTCCGCAGGCCGCTCCCGGCGAGACTCCCCGCCATGCCCCCTCGCCCACGCCTCCCCGCCATGCCCCCTTGCCTTCCCGCCATGCCCACTCGCTCAGCACCACCACCGCCGAGACCCCGCACGCAGAACGTGGCTCGCCGTGCCGTGATCTCCCTGGTCGTGCTCGCGACGGCGATCATGCTCACGACCATCGCCACCCCGGCTCCGCTGGCGAAGGCCGCCCCGCCGGCCTGGCGATGGCCACTGGACGGCAGCCCCCGCATCCTGCGCCGCTTCGCCCCGCCCTCCGCTCCATGGCTGGCCGGACACCGAGGCGTAGACCTGGCCGCCGCCGCCGACACGCCCGTCCTGGCCGCAGGCTCTGGCACCGTCCGCTACGCAGGCCCAGTAGGCGGAAGAGGAGTCGTCACCATCGACCACCCAGGCGGCCTCCGAACGACGTACCTGCCGATCAGCGCATTGGTGAAGCGAGGTGAGCAGATCACGATGGGCAGCCGTCTGGGTGTCGTACAAGCCGCACAGGGCCACTGCCAGGAGTCATGCCTGCACTGGGGCCTGATCCAAAGCGCCCGCTACCTGGACCCTCTTCTCCTCCTGGGCCACACCCCCATCCGCCTCCTCCCCATCTGGCCCACGTCCGGCACGCCCCCGATCACCCCACCCCTGCTGCCTCCGGCCCCCAAAACTCTCTCCGAAACACCCCTTGCCTACCCCTTCGAGCCTTCCGAAGCGCCTCTCACTGTCCCCATCGACCCCTCCGAAGCACCCCTCGACGTCTCCTTCACCCCCTCGGAGGCCCTTGCACGCAGCACCTCAACCCCACCCACCCTTCCCCTGCTCACCAGCCTGTCCGCCGCCTTCTACCGCCCGAACCCGTCCCTACTTCCGCTCCTGAACCCGTCTGTTCCGCTGGCACGGAACCTGCTCCCCAACGCCCCCATGCCTCCTCCACCCCCGCTTCTCGTCCCCCTCCCCCCGCCCCTGCTCACAGTTCTCGCGCACCATGACTCAACCTCGGCCCCACGTAACGCGCTGCCATCCCCCTACTCCACCGTCCTGCAGGCACTTGCCCTCACCTCGGAGCCGAACCCCGAGACCCCGTTCATCACCCCTGAAGTCACCCCCTCGCGCCCGGAGACGCGTTCCAGCGACCTTCCCCTCCGCGACGATTCAGCCAGAACCTCCGAGCAGCGGCATGACCCGACTCGCGACCCCGCCAGGCCCCTCCCAGCCGTCCTCCGACTCCTGACACGTGGAGCTTCGCTGTCAGCAGCCCCAGCAATCGGACTGGGCACCCTCTTCGGCGCCGCCCTCCTGATCACGGCCCTACGCCGCCGCCGACGCCCCCACAAGAAGCACTACGGCTCAAGAAGCGGCCAACACCGCAAACCCCCAAGATCGGAAGGGGTCCACAGACGCCCCACCCCACCCTCACGACGCTCCTCCTGACCCTCCCAAGCCACCCTCAGAAACTCCCTCTTCAAGCCCTCAACCCCCGACACCCAACCGAAGCCCTCCAAGCTCACGACACGAGCCCCACACCGGCAATCCACCCACATCCAGAAGATCGTCTAAGCAACCAAGCTGCCCATTCACCGCAACTGGGTGACCACTACCGCAAGCCTCATCGGGACATACGTACGCCTGCGAACCGGACCAGGTCGTGACTTACCCCCGGCGCCTTGTGTCGCCCGCAGCCACTCCACCGCCCACCACCCGCCACCCGCCACCCACCGCCGATCACCCACCGCCCACCGCCGACGCCTGACGCGCCGCACGCCCGACGCCCGCACCTCCGCACCTCCGCACCTCCGCACCTCCGCACCTCCGCACGCACGCCCGCACGCCCGCACGCCGACAACCGTCTCTGAACTCTCCGCACTTCGCGCCTTCGAGCCCTCGGCTCCTTTGCACCATCACCGCCGGGCCAGGAACCGAAATTCGGTGCACCAGGGCCGCACCACCAAGTTGCGGCCTACACACAGCGCATAGGGCGCCAGCGCCATGTGTGGTTGTGGTTGCCTGTAGCGGCGCACTGCACCCGCGCCATGTGAATGGCGACTACGCGACTACGCAGCTCATGGCCGCCGTAGGTCAACACAGTCGCCGCGTGGCCACCGCTCCCCTGTACGCGAGACGCTTCTCTCCGCCGTAATGGGAAGCTCGTCCGGCATGGGGACCGAGCGCAGCGGGGACTCACACGGGCGGGTACTGGACCCGCGCCGGAGCCTGCGCCCTCTGGAGGGGCGGGGACTTACCCGGGCGAGGACTGAGGACTGGACCCTGGCGGGAGACCATGTCCTCAGATACGCCCTCCCACGCCGGAGTGGCTTCGTTCCTCTACCGTCCGCGACGCTGTCGTGCGCGATCCTTCGTTCTCCGCTCCTTAGCGGAGGGGCCGGATAGAGACGCGTCGTGCTTTGGGATGACGATAGGTGATCTGGCATGTCCAGCAAACCGGCGACAGCCAGGAGCATCCGGTCCTCAACCAAGGAACTGCACGCCACCGATGCCTCCCGCGCGCTCCCATCCGGCAGAGCAACCGTCGGTCAGGTGGTCGCCGCCAGTCTCTCGCTCCTCACTGTGGATCCTCACGGCCTGCGCGGCAGGAACATGCTCTTCGCCTCATTGCCCCTCGCCCCTTCACATGCCTCACGCATCGAGGCCACTGCCGTGTCGTCACACCGTCGGGTTCCCGGGCGGGCGTGGCATCAGGTCATGGGCCGTCGCGTCGATGGGAGGCGGGCTCGGCTGGGCCCTTCTGCCTCGTAGGCGCTTGCTTCGACATCTTGTGGCCCTTGCCGCTCAGTCGGGCAGCGAGGGGTTGGTCATGGGAGGCAACGACGTTCTGGCGTCTGTGGTCAGGCGCGGGGGTGGGCTTGGCGGTATGCGGTGCGGAGGCGGTCGATCGAGACGTGGGTGTAGATCTGGGTTGTGTTGAGGGAGGCGTGACCGAGTAGTTCCTGGACGCTGCGCAGGTCTGCTCCCCCTTCGAGCAGGTGAGTCGCCGCGGTGTGCCGCAGTCCGTGCGGGCCCATGTCCGGGGCACCCTCGGTCTGGGCCAGCCGCGCGTGCACCACCCGTCGTACGGTGCCGGCGTCGATCCGGCCGCCACGGACTCCGAGGAAGAGGGCCGGCCCGGAGCGTTCCCGAACCCAGATGGGACGCCCGTTGATGCACCATCGGTCCAGAGCCCGAAGCGCTGGTAGCCCGAACGGCACGGAACGCTCCTTTCGCCCCTTGCCCATGACCCTGATGACATGCCGGTCCCGGTCCACGTCATCGACGTCGAGCGCGCAGAGCTCACCCACACGCACACCCGTGGCGTACAGGAGCTCCAGGAGAGCCTGGTCTCGAAAGTCCTTGGGGTCGCCGGTGGAGGGGGGCGCGTTCAGGACGGTCTGCGCCTGCTCCTGGTCGAGCACGGCAGGCAAGGGACGGGGTGCCTTTGCGCTGCCGAGCAACAGGCCGGGGTCGGCGGCCAGCCAACCCCGGCGGTGGCAGTACGCGGTGAAGGTACGGACACAGGCCGTTCTGCGAGCCAGCGTGGCTCTTGCCTTGCCTGCACTGTGCTGGTCGGCCAGCCAGCCTCGCAACTCGCTGATGTCCAAGCCGTCAAGCCGTCCACGGAGGTGGTCGAGGAGGGCGGTGATGTCGGAGAGATAGGCACGCACTGTGTGTGGGGAAAGGTCTCGCTCGAACCGCAGATACCTCTCGAACTCGGCAAGCACTTCGTCGGCATTCAAGTCACGGTTCACATCAGGGTTCACGTCGGGGGTCAGGTCGGGAGTCAGGTCACGATTCACGTCGGGGGTCACGTCGGGGGTCACGTCGGGGGTCAGGTCGTGATTCGGGTCGCGGTTCAGGCTGTCGTTGAGGTCGTTGTTCAAGGCTTCACCCACTGTCCGCGCGAACATCTGCCACTTGTGTCACTGCTGTGCTGCCCGATGCTTCGGAGTCGCCATGGGAGCGGTGCACGCTCAACCGTCCGAACGTCCGTCCGCGCGGCCGGGCAAGGCGCGGCGCGGACGCCGGCTGCGGCTTGGTTGCGCGTCGCGCTGCCCACATGTCAGTCATTTCGATCGCCCCCATGCCCCCCTTCCCCCACCATCTCACCCCATGAACTCGCCACCTGGGTCATGGTGGCTGTCACATCGGCTGGGGTGCATGCCGCTACGCCGGAAGGGTTGGTCAGGTAGAGGTGGCGAGTTCTTCGGGGTGGGGTGGGGGTGGGGTGTCGTCTTCTGCAGGTGGCGGAGGGTCTGTGGCTGGGGCTTCGTTGGCCGGGGGCGGGGCCAGGGCCATGGTTTCGGGCGCTTTCGGGTAGCTCGATGTGGTTTTGCGGAGGCGCCAACCTCCGCCCGCTCGTTCTATGTATCCGGCTGCGGCCAAACCGCCCAGGGCGCTCAGCGTGATGTCCATGCTGACGCCTGCTGAGACCGCTATCGATGCCGGACCGGCGCCGCCGCGGGTGGGGATGGCGTCCAGGACTCTCTTGGTGGATTCGCTGAGACCGTCGCGGGGGACGATGGGCGGTCGGGTCTGCGGAGCCAGGTCGTCGCCCATGACGCCGACGAGTTCGATCATCTCCTCCGGAGTGGTGACACAGACCGCCTTGCGTTCGCGCAGGAGTTTGTGACATCCGGCCGACAACGCGGACGTGGTGGGCCCGGGCACGGCGCCCAGGTGCCGGTTGAGAGTGAGCGCGTGGCCGGCAGTGTTCAGGGCGCCGCTGCGGAGGGCTGCCTCCACGACAGCCGTGCCTCTGGTCAGCGCGGCGATGAGGCGGTTCCTGATCAGGAAGCGGGCGCGGGTGGGATGGACGCCGGGCGGGCATTCGCTCATCACGACGCCTTGCTCGCGGGTCTGGGCGAAGAGGTCCTGGTGGCCGCTCGGGTAGCAGATGTCCACTCCGCAGGCGAGCACGACCACCGTGGGTGAGCCGGCCAGCAGGGCGCCCTTGTGGGCCACACCGTCCACGCCGTAGGCGCCGCCGGAGACGACGGACCAGCCCGCTTCGCTGAGGCCGATGCCGAAGTTGGCCGCGATGTGCAAGCCGTACTGGGTGGCGGCTCGGGCTCCTACGACTGCCACGGACTGCAGGCAGGCGAAACGGAGATCGGCCGTGCCGTGCAACCAGAGGCCGAGGGGGCGGCTCGGGCCGAGATGGTCCAGTTGCGTGGGCCATTCGGGGTCGCCGGGGACGATCAGCCTGGCTCCGTGCTTCTCGCCGGCCTCCAGATCGGCGGCGGGTTTCGACGCCGCCAGCCGGAGGAACCAGGCGTTCAGCCGCCCCGACAGGTCACACGGACGTTCCTGCCGGGACTCCTGGGCGGTGAAGGCCGGTGGCAGTGCGCGCTCGCGGATCGCCTCCACCGCTCCGGACGCACCGAGGTGCGCCACCAGACGGCCCATGGCCGTGTCGCCCACGTCGGCGGCTCGCATGAGGGCCGCACGTGCCTCATGCTCTGGACTAATCACAGTGGCCTCCTGGTGATCTTCATGGGCGGGTTCGTGTGCAGGTGGATGGCCGGGGTCATGGTCGTACTCCGAGCCAGAAGCCGAGGGCTGCGGTGGTCTCGTCTTCTTCCGGGCGGTCCTTGCCGACGAGGTCGGCGAGGGTCCAGGCGACGCGCAGCGTGCGGTCGAGGCCGCGGGCGGTGAGGGAGCCCGAGTCGAGGCAGGAGGTCATGGGCTTCATCGCCGCATCGGACGGACGGAATTCGGCGTGGAGGACGGAGGAAGGAATCTCGGCGTTCGTCCGCCAAGGGGTGTGGGCCAGGCGCTTCACGGCGCGTTCGCGGGCCAGCAGGACACGTTCGGCCACTGTTTCGCTGGATTCGACGAAGTGGCGGTCGGCCAGGAGCTCACGCCTGGACGACCGGGCGACCGTGACCTTCATGTCGATGCGGTCGAGGAGGGGGCCGGACAGCCGGCCCAGGTACCGGCGTCTTGTGGTGGGCGAGCAGCGGCAGGTTGCGCCGACCTGGTCGTCGGCCTGGGCGCAGGGGCACGGGTTGGCGGCAAGCACCAGCATGAACCGGGCGGGGAACGTGACCGACGCCGCGGATCTGGACACCGTGACGCGCCCCGACTCCAGCGGTTGCCGCAACGAGTCGAGGACGTGACGAGGGAACTCGGGGGCCTCGTCCATGAACAGCAGGCCCCTGTGCGCGAGGGAGACCGCTCCCGGACGGACGACCGTACTGCCACCACCGATGATGGCGGCCGCCGTCGCCGTGTGGTGGGGACTGACGAACGGCGGACGGTTGACCATGGGACTGTCGGGCGGCAGCAACCCCGCGACGGAGTGGATGGCCGTGACCTCCAGGGCGTGGTCGAGCTCCAGGTCCGGCAGGAGGGTGGGAAGGCGTTCGGCCAGCAGGGTCTTGCCGGTGCCGGGCGGCCCTACCATCCACAGGTTGTGGCCGCCGGCCGCGCACACTTCCAACGCTCGGCGGGCCACGGGCTGGCCGACGACGTCCGCCAGGTCGACGGCGGGCTGGGACACGGGCTTGGGCGTGTCGACGCGGTCATCGACCTTGGGTTCGGGTGGCTTGTCGCCTTTGCGGAGCCACTCGACCAGCTGGCGCAGGTGAGCCACCGGGACCACGTTCACGTCGGGGACCAGGCCGGCTTCCCCCGCATTCTCCGACGGGACGATGATCGTGGCGTCTTCGTGCGCGGCCGCTGCGCCGAGGATGGACGGGAGCACTCCGCGTACGGGCCTGATGCGGCCGTCGAGGCCGAGCTCGCCCAGGAAGAAGGGCTCGGCGATGCGTTCCGCCGGGACGACTCCGGCGGCTCCCAGGATGGCCATGGCGATGGCCAGGTCGAACTGGGATCCGCGCTTGGGGAGGCTGGCGGGGAAGAGGCTGACGGTGATGCGGGCGTCCGGCCATGGGTAGCTGCTGTTGACCACGGCGGATCGCACCCGGTCGCGGGCCTCGCTGAGCGCCGTGTCGGGCAGGCCGATGAGGTGGATGCCGGCCAGGCCGTTGCCCACGTCGGCCTCCACCTCGACGCTGCGGCCGCTCACGCCGACCAGCGCGACGCTCCGGGTCCGGGCCACGGCCATCTAGATCGCCCCCCGTATGTGACGCAGGGCGAAGTTGCCCGCGAAGCGCTCAAGGGCGATCACGTCTATGCGCACGGCTTCGAAGGACCGGGACTGCGCCGACAGCCATTTGGCGGCCAGCATGCGGAGCCGCGCCAGTTTGGTGTGGTTCACGGACTCCAAGGCTGTGCCGTGGGATCTGCTCGATCTGGTCTTGACCTCGACGACCACCAGAACCTGACCGTCCATGGCGATGATGTCGATCTCGCCGCGACGGCAGCGCCAGTTGCGTTCGAGGATCGTCATCCCCTTGGCTTCGAGGTAGATCGCGGCCAGGTGCTCGCCTTCTTTGCCGAGCTCGTCTTTCGGGGCCATGTGGGGCGTCCCTTCGTCCGTCGTCGGTGTGGTGTTCGGTCACCGACCTTGGCGGATGGCGGGGAGAGCAGGCGGAGGCGAACGGGATTCTGGGGATAGCCGGGAGAGCAGGGCGGCGGCTTGTGGATAACTCCTCGCAACGGATGCCCGTTGCCGGGTCATCGAGGGGCGACGCCCGCGACACCCGCGCTCCCGTACCGGGGAAACAGAACGAGACGCTGTGTGATCAGGCGCAATGTGCGGTGTGCCGGTCCTGCGGGGACGGCTCGCCGTGGCGCGAAAGCCGGCCGCTGCACAGCGCAGGGGGCGATGCCGCACCATGAGCCCTGCGGCCCCTGCGACCCACTGCGCCCCCTGCCTCCTGCGGCCCTCCGCGGCGCCCCTGAAGCGATGCGGACGGCTGACGGCGACGGTATTGGTAGGACGCGCGTAACGCATCGCACGAAGCGGCACATAGCGGGAGGCGGGCAGCACGTGAAAGGAGGTGACACGTGGCGGGGCGACACATGGCGACAGCACATGGCGACAGCACATGGCAGGAGGCGGGCAGACGCCTGCGCTGCCGGATGACGCCTATCTTGAGCTGGCCGCCAACGCTCATCGCGGGCCAGGCGCGGCTACTCTGAGCTGGCCAATGCTCCCCACATGCCAGGCGACCCACCGCGCGTTCGACGACGACTCACCGCAGGCCGGATGACGCCCCAGCGTGCGCTGACGGCGCCCAGCGTGCGCCCACAGTGCCCAGCGTGTGCCCACAGTGCCCAGCAAGCAGCAGGCGGTGCCCAGCCGTGCAGCAGGCAGCGCTCAGCGTGCGGATGGGCAGGTGGGCAGGTGGGCAGTGCATATGTGCGCAGGGGTGCGCATTGTGCTGGGCATGGGGCCGATGGGAACAGGCGTTGGTAACCAGCAACAGCACGTCCGGAGACCTGTAGCCACTCAGCAATGAGTGCCCCGATGAGGGTGGCTGCGGCGTCACGCGCAACACCAGAACCTGGAACCCCAGGTGTGATCACCAGCGGACCCGACCCCGGCACGCCGCCGCCGGACGTACCAAGAACACCCGCCGCCCCCATCGGCCCTCGCCTTAACGGCGGACCTACCCCGAGAACCCTTCCTTGGGCATCTCCAGGTCGGCCTTGGCCAGCTCTTCCACGTTCACATCCTTGAACGTGACCACCCGCACGTTCTTCACGAACCGCGCCGGCCGGTACATGTCCCACACCCAGGCGTCCTGCATCTTCACATCGAAGAAGACGTCGCCGTTCTCCGCCGTACGGACGTCGAGGTCGACCGAGTTGGTCAGGTAGAAACGACGCTCAGTCTCGACGACGTATGTGAACAAACCGACGACATCGCGGTATTCGCGGTAAAGCTGCAGCTCCATCTCGGTCTCATATTTTTCGAGATCCTCTGCGCTCATCGCGGTCCTCCTGTCGTACCGGTCCCCCGGTTCGCCTGCTCAGGCAACCCCGGCCCCCATCTCATTTTCACCCATGCCCCTGGCCACCGTGACGAAGGAGTAACGGTGTTCGGGGCACGGGCCATGTCTCTCCAGTGCCAAACGGTGTCCTGGCGTGACATACCCCTTGTGCTCGGCGAAACCGTACTGAGGGAACCTTCGATCCAGTTCGACCATCAGGCGGTCCCTCGTCACCTTGGCCACGATCGACGCGGCCGCCACGCAGGCGGCCACCTGATCCCCCTTCCACACCGCCAGGGACGGCGCGGGCATGCCGGGCACCGGGAAGCCGTCCGTGAGGATGTACTCCGGATCACATGGCAACTGCGCCACAGCCCGCCGCATTCCGGAGATGTTGCTCCTGTGCAGCCCCCGGGCGTCGATCTCGGCGGCCGGGATCACCACGACGCCCACGTGGGCGGTGGCGATGACGCGGTCGTACAGGCGCTCGCGCACCAGCGGGGACAGCAACTTGGAGTCACCGAGACCGTCGATCTCCCTGCGCAGGACGACGGCCGCGACGACCAGCGGCCCGGCGCAGGCGCCGCGGCCCGCCTCGTCGACCCCGGCGATCGGGGTCAGCCCACGGCGGGCCAGCGCCCGCTCATAGGCGTAGAGTCCGGAATCGCGCCGGACGACGCTCGGTCGAGGGCGGAACGCAACTGTCATGACACTCGAAGCGTACGCCCCATTCGCCGCAAACCGCGACCGAAAGCCCCTTACTTGACCTTGTCGAAAGTCTCGGGCGTGGAGAACAGGTAGCCGCGCGACAGCGGCCAGTAGCGGACGACCGCCTTGCCGATCACGTCGTCGACGGAGATGAAGCCGCCGCCGGGCTCGTCCATGTGGGCGCGCGAGTCCGCCGAGGCGGTGCGGTGGTCGCCCATCAGCCACAGTTTGCCGGCCGGGACGGTGACGCTGAACTTGTCGCCGCCGCCGAAGTCGCCGGGGTAGAGGTAGGACTCCTCGTCGAGCGGCGTGCCGTTGACGCTGATGCGGTGCTTGGAGTCGCAGCACACCACCTTGTCGCCGCCGACGCCGATGACCCGCTTGATGGTGTCCTCGCCGGTGCGCCAGCCCTTGAAGACCACGATGTCGCCGCGCTCTGGATCGCCCGCCAGCTTGTTGACGAAGACCCGGTCGTTGATGAGCAGGGTGTTCTCCATCGACTCCGACGGGATGTAGAACGACCCGATCACGAACGCCTGGAGCAACAGCGCGATGCCCACGCCGAGCACCAGCAGCAGGACGGTCTCCCGGAAACCGCCCTTTTTCTTCTCTTTGGCCACGCCCTCCGCCTTCTTGGTGACGGCCATCAGCGCTTCCTCCCCAACCGGCGCCGACGAACCAGGACCAAGGGTACGGCCAGCCCGAACCCGGCCACCAGCGGTACGGCGCCTCCGAGTGCCTGGAGCGCGGGCTGCGCGAAGGTGTCGGGTATGGACAGCACGCCCGCCCGGTTGAACGGCCAGACGATCACGAAGGCCCGGCCGATGACCTGACCTTCGGGGATCGAGCCGCCGCCCTGGTCGCCGGTGTGCGAGCGGGAGTCGAGCGAGACGGAACGGTGGTCGCCCATCACCCACAGCCGCCCGGGCGGCACGGTGATGTCGAAGAACCTGTCGGACGGCACGTTGCCCGGATAGAGGTAGCTCTCCTCGTCGATGGCCGTGCCGTTGACCGTGATGCGGCCCTTGGAGTCGCAGCACTTGACGTGGTCGCCGCCCACGCCGATGACCCGCTTGATGTAGTCCTTCTCGCCGGGGACGACGCCGAAGGCCGTGCCGACCCAGCGGAAGAAGGCCGCGATCGGGTTGGACGGCTCCTCGACCTCGAACTCGCCGTCCCAGGAGTCGACGCCGGAGAAGACGACCACGTCGCCGCGCTCGATGTCACGGGTGTGGTAGACGAGCTTGTTGACCAGGACCCTGTCGTTCTTGAGCAGGGTGTTCTCCATGGACTCCGACGGAATGTAGAAGGCCTGGATCACGAACGTCTTGATGATCAGGGCCAGCACGAGGGCCACAACGACAAGAACGGGGAGTTCTTTCCAGAACGACCCCTTCTTCTCCTTGTCGCCCTTTGCCGGCTTCTGAGTCTCTTCGGCGACCACGTCCACCTCGTCCTCGACAGGGCGGCGCGAAGCGCCGTACTCCTGGTCTTCGCTTGTCATCGCTGACGAGCCTAGATGATGGAACGGCTCGACAAGCCTCGACCGACGTTACACCCACGCACGAGTCGCTCCACATAAAGGAAATGGCCCCGCAAAGCCGAAAGGCCCGTGCGGTGCACGGGCCTTTCGGAAAAGATTGGGGTTACTTCGCGGGCGTTGCTTCGCGCTTCTCGCGGATGCGGGCGGCCTTGCCGCGCAGGTCGCGCATGTAGTAGAGCTTGGCGCGACGCACGTCACCGCGGGTCACGAGCACGATCTTCTCGATGACCGGGCTGTGCACCGGGAAGGTGCGCTCGACGCCGACGCCGTAGCTGACCTTGCGGACCGTGAAGGTCTCGCGGGCGCCGCTGCCCTGCCGGCGCAGCACGAAGCCCTTGAAGACCTGGATACGGGAGCGGTTGCCTTCGACGACTCGTACGTGGACCTCGAGCGTGTCACCGGGGCGGAACGCCGGGACGTCGCTCCGAAGGGTCGCCTTCTCGAGCTCCTGGATCTTCGTGTGCATGAGAGCTGTCCTCAAGTCCTCGCGAGCACGCGGAGGTCCACCCGGCCGAAGCTCGCGGCGGACACGCTTGCTGATTTGATGAACCCGGGACCGTTACCCGGGCATGACGGACCAACCGTGTGATGGTCGGCAGCGATTCAGTTTGCCACATCTTCCGGCCGGACGCGAAACGAGAGCTCGTCCAGCAGCTTCCTGTCGTGCTTGTCGAGCGTCTCGGGATCGAGCGCCGCCGCCAGTTCCGGCCGGTTCCGCACCGTACGCCGGAGCGCCTCGTCCCGTCGCCATCGGGCGACTTTTCCGTGATGTCCGGACAGCAGCACCGCGGGAACCTCGTGCCCGCGCCAGACCGGCGGCTTGGTGTAGACCGGGCCTTCGACCAGGTTCTGCATCGAACCCGGCGCGAAGGAGTCGTCCACGGCGGACTGGGCGTTCCCCAGCACGCCGGGCAGCAGCCTGCCGACGGCCTCGACCATCACCAGCACCGCGACCTCGCCGCCGGCCAGCACGTAGTCGCCGATGCTGACCTCGTCGACCCGCAGCCGGGCGCCGTAGTCGGCCATGACCCTCGAATCGATGCCCTCGTAACGCCCGCAGGCGAACAGCAGCCACGGCTCGGCGGCCAGCTCCTGGGCCAGCTCCTGGGTGAACGGCCGCCCGCTCGGCGTCGGCACGATGACCCGCGGCGCGCCGTCGCCGATCACCGAGTCGATGGCCTCGCCCCAGACCTCGGGCTTCATCACCATGCCGGGACCGCCGCCGTACGGCGTGTCGTCGACCGTCCTGTGCACGTCGTACGCCCAGTCGCGGAGCTGGTGGACGCGTACGTCGAGGGTGCCGCGCTCGCGCGCCTTGCCGATGAGCGAGACGTCGAGCGGGGCGAAGTACTCGGGGAAGATGGAGATGATGTCGAGGCGCATCACAGCAGGCCCTCTGGCGGGTCGACGACCAGGCGCCCGCCCGTCAGATCGACCTCGGGCACCAGGGCCTTCACGAACGGGATGAGCGCGTCGTCCTGCCCGCGCCGGCGTACGACCAGCAGGTCCTGGCCGTGGTGCAGCACGTCGGTGACCTCGCCGACGGGCTCGCCCGACACGGTCTCCACCGCCAGCCCGACCAGCTGGTGGTCGTGGAACTCGTCCGGGTCGTCCGACGACTCCACCTCGGCGGAGTCGATGACCAGCATGGTGCCCCGGAGCTCCTCGGCCGCGTCGCGGCCGTGAACGCCCTCGAACGCGATCAGCAGCACGCCCTTGTGCCAGCGGCGGCCCTCGATCACGAGCGGCCCCGCGCTCGCCGGGTCGGTCACGACGGCCATGCCCTCGGCGAAGCGCAGCTCGGGATCGTCGGTGCGCACCTCCACGGTCACCTCGCCGCGTACACCGTGCGGACGGCCTATCCGGCCGACGACCAGCTGCACGTAAAACCACCTTCTCCTAACGCAAGCGCCCCCATCAGGCCTTTCAGGACCGATGAGGGCGCGAATTCCTGACGCTAACGGACTGCTTCGTCCAGGTCGAGCAGATCGACCCGTACGTACTTCCCGTCGGCCAGGGCGTTCACAACGGTGCGCAGCGCCTTGGCGGTGCGCCCGCCGCGTCCGATGACCTTGCCCAGGTCCTCGGGGTGCACCCGGACCTCCAGGACGCGCCCGCTGCGAATGCGGCGAGCGCGGACCCGGACATCGTCAGGATGTTCGACGATGCCCTTAACGAGGTGCTCGAGAGCCTCCTCGAGCACGTCAGCCCTCGCCCTCGGTCGGGGTCTCGGCGGCGGGGGCGGCCTCAGCCTCTTCCTTCTTCTTGGCACGCTTGGGCGCCGTGGTGGCGGCCGTGCCGGTGTCGCCACCGGACAGCGCCTCCTTGGCCGCGGCCTCGTAGAGGGCGTGACGGTCGGGCGCGGGCTCGGCGACCAGCATCGGCGCCGGGGCGGCCTCGCCCTTGAACTTCTGCCAGTCACCGGTGAGCTTGAGCAGCTTGAGCACCGGCTCGGTCGGCTGCGCGCCGACACCCAGCCAGTAGGCCGCACGCTCGGCGTTGACCTCGATGCGCGAAGGGTTTTCCTTCGGGTGGTACAGGCCGATCTCCTCGATCGCCCGGCCGTCACGCTTGGTGCGGCTGTCGGCGACGACGATTCGGTACTGAGCGTTGCGGATCATGCCGAGCCGCTTGAGCTTGATCTTGACTGCCACTGGTGTGGTCTCTCCTGCATTCGAGCGTGGGTGAACGGCACCTCATCGAGTGGGGCACGATGAGAGGACGTTCCAGGGACAGGCGTGGCCGGCGGGAGATGAGAGGGCACCCACCTGGTCACGATGTTCCAACATGTCATTCTGCCAGACCGCGGACAGTGCCTTCGACCTGTCCCGGCAGGCCGCGGCAAAGGCTCGGCAAGGGCCGCGTGTCACCTCGCCCGACTTGATCAACTTCCCTGCGGAATGGGTGGGTGACCACCACGACCAATCCGCTGTTCACGCGCGCGCGGCTGCTCACCGCCGGCGCGTCCGTCCTGCTCACCGGCGCCTTGTTCGGGCTTACGGCCACCGCCGCGGCGGGCGAGTTCGCCAATGCCAACGGTATCGGCCTGACCATCACCGAGATCCCGGAGCTGGGCCAGCCAGGCTTCTCCGGCATCTGGGGCACGGCGTCCGTCGGGCCCGACCCCGGCACCGACACCGGCGACTGGAGCGACCCCGACGGGGTCACCGAGTTCGCCGACCTGGCCAACGAACAACTCCAGGCCGACGGCCTCGACGCGCCGGACGTCTGGGAGGCCAGCGCCCAATTGGTCGTCAACACCCTTCAGCTCAACCCGGACGCGTCCGAGCCGCTGCTGGTCACGGGCAACGTGGAGACGCACGCGCGGTGCACGCCGCCGGCTCCGGCGATGTCGTCCGTACAGGCGGCGCCGGGGACCATCACGGTGCTCGGCGTGCCCGTGGGGCAGGGGACCACGGAAGTGCCCGCGACGGGGGCGCAACTCGGGTATCCCGGCGTGTCCGACGGGGTCCTGACGGTGGTAAGGACCGACAACGCCACGACGAACGACGCGACCTCCGCCGAGGCGGACATGACGATCTCGATCTCGGCCCGCCTGCGGGACGCCGACGGGAACGTCGTCTACGAGGGGCCGCTCACGGAGGTCACCATCGGCCGGGTGGAAGTCAACTGCGTCCCCAACCAGCCCACCCCGACCCCCACGATCACACCCACCATGACACCCACGCCCACGGTGACGCCCACGCCGACGCCGACGGTGACCCCGACACCCACGATCACGCCCACCGTGACACCGACGCCCACAGTGACGCCCACGCCTACCGTGACGCCGACACCCACGGTCACGCCCACATCCACCGTGACACCGACGCCTACCGTGACACCCACACCGACGGTGACGCCGACACCCACGGTCACGCCCACGGTGACGCCCACACCCACCGTGACACCCACACCCACCGTGACACCCACACCCACCGTGACTCCGACGCCCACAGTGACTCCGACGCCCACAGTGACTCCGACGCCGAACCCGCCGCCCACCCCGACTCCGACTCCGACTCCGACTCCGACGGCCACGCCGAGCCCGACGCCCACGCATGACTGCACTCACAGGCCACACAAGCCACACAAGCCGCACAACCCGCACGAGAAGAGCTACTGGCCCCCTTGCGGATGGCCGCACAACCCGCATGAGCCGCACCAGCACGGCGGCCCGAGCGGTCATCAATGGCCCGCCGACCACGCCGGCGAGTTCGGCCCGGCGCCCGAAGACGCCTGGATGACCCAGAAGTCGCCGCTCACCGGCCTGCCGATGTGGATGCCCGCAACGGCCGCCTCAGGGTGGCTCCTCATGGACCCCGCTCTGCAGTGGATGCTCCTCTGCCGTTAGAGCAGGCCGAACGGCCTCACATCCGCGCGCCCGGTGACCGACCATGGTCCCGGGCGCGCACCCGTTCGGGCGAACGCGAACGCGCCGGAGAACGGCGAGGCAGCCCCGACGCACGAACCGCCGTCATGAAGCCGACGCAAAAAGGACCGGCACGAGAACGCCGGCGCAAGAAGGACCAGCGCTAGAAGGACCAGCGCAAGAAGGGCCAGCGCGAAAACCATCAGCACCAAGACCGCCAGCACAGGACCGTCGGCGCAGGGGCCGACGGTGCTGGCGCCGCCGACGCAAGGGCCGCCGGTGCAGGCGCGCCTGGGTGCTCAGGCCTTCCGGTGCGAGGCGAGGCCCTCTGCCGGGCAGGGCAGGGCAGGCAGGGGCGGGCGGTGCCAGGTGGGGTACCCGCCCCGGTCGGCTGTTACTGTCCGGGCAGCTTCAGCTTCGACGGGTCGAAGCCCGGCGGCAGTTCGAGGCCCGGCGGCAGCTTGCCGCCCAGGTTCCCCAGCACTCCCCCGGCCTTGGGCGCGCCGCCCTCGCCGTCGGGCGACGGGGACGCCGACTTCTCCAGGCCCGCCTTGCGCGGGTCGCCGCTGACGCGCCGCCCCTTCTTGGCCTTCTTCTGGGCCTTGGACGCCTTCCCGCGCCCCCCGGGCATGCCCGGCAGCCCCATGCCCCCGGCCACCCGCTTCATCATCTTCTGCGCCTCGAAGAAGCGCGTGACGAGGTTGCTCACGGCGCTGACCGTGACGCCGGAGCCGGCGGCGATGCGGGCGCGGCGGGAGCCGTTGATGATCTTCGGGTCCTGCCGCTCGCCGGGCGTCATCGAGCGGATGATGGCGGCGATGCGGTCGAGGTCGCGGTCGTCGATGGAGTTGAGCTGGTCGCGCATCTGCCCCATGCCGGGCATCATGCCGAGCAGGTTCTTGATGGGGCCCATCTTCTGGACCATCATCATCTGCTCGAGGAAGTCGTCGAGCGTGAAGTTCTCGCCCGAGGTGAGCTTGCCCGCCATCTTGGCGGCCTGCTCCTCGTCGAACGTCTTCTGCGCCTGCTCGATCAGGGTGAGGATGTCACCCATGTCGAGGATGCGGGAGGCCATCCGGTCGGGGTGGAAGGCGTCGAAGTCTTCCAGCTTCTCGCCCGTGGAGGCGAACATGATCGGGCGGCCGGTGATGTGCCGCACCGACAGCGCGGCGCCGCCGCGGGCGTCGCCGTCGAGCTTGGTGAGCACGACGCCGTCGAAGCCGACGCCGTCCATGAACGCCTGGGCCGTGGTGACGGCGTCCTGACCGATCATGGCGTCGACCACGAACAGGACCTCGTCGGGGCGGACCGCGTCGCGGATGTCGGCGGCCTGCTTCATCATCTCCTGGTCGATGCCCAGGCGACCGGCGGTGTCGATGATGACGATGTCGTGGTTGAGCCGCCTGGCCTCGTCGATCGAGCGGCGGGCGACGTCGACCGGGTCGCCGACGCCGCTGCCCGGCTCGGGCGCGAAGACGGCGACGTGGGCGCGCTCGCCCACGACCTGGAGCTGCTGCACGGCGTTGGGCCGCTGGAGGTCGGCGGCGACCAGCATGGGCGCGTGGCCCTGCTCGCGCAGCCACCGGGCCAGCTTGCCGGCCAGGGTGGTCTTACCGGCACCCTGGAGACCCGCGAGCATGACGACGGTCGGCGCGGTCTTGGCGAAGCGGAGCCTGCGGGTCTCGCCGCCGAGGATCTCGATCAGCTCGTCATTGACGATCTTGACGACCTGCTGCGCCGGGTTGAGCGCCTGGGAGACCTCGGCGCCGCGGGCGCGCTCCTTGACCTGGGCGACGAACGCCTTGACCACCGGGAGCGCGACATCGGCCTCGAGCAGGGCGATGCGGATCTCGCGGGCGGTGGCGTCGATGTCGGCGTCGGACAGCCGACCCTTGGATCGGAGGGAGGAGAAGACCGATGTCAGCCGGTCGGAAAGCGTCTCGAACACGTGGTTGGCCAGTCCTCGAAGCGAATGTACGTCAAGACTTCAGCCTATCCGCTCTCCTAGCCGCTCCAGCCTGGCACGGCCATCCGGACGGTCAACGCGTGCTCGACGAGGTTGATCAGAGCGCTTTTGACCGAGTCCTTGTGGCGGGCGTCGAGGCGCACCAGCGGGATGTGGGGGGCCAGCGTGAGGGCGTCGCGGACCTCGGCGTCGCTGTGGGCGTACGTGCCGTCCCAGCCGTTGATCCCCACGATGAAGGGGAGTTGCGCCTCCTCGAAATAGTCGATCGCGGGGAAGCTGTCGGCCAGGCGGCGGGTGTCGACCAGGACGACGGCGCCGATGGCGCCGCGGACCAGGTCGTCCCACATGAACCAGAACCGGTGCTGGCCGGGCGTGCCGAACAGGTACAGGATCAGGTCGCGGTCGAGCGAGACGCGGCCGAAGTCCATCGCGACGGTCGTGGTCGACTTCAGCGGCGTCATGCCCAGGTCGTCGATGCCCGCGGAGGCGTCGGTCATGACGGCCTCCGTCGTGAGCGGCATGATCTCCGAGACCGCGCCGACGAACGTCGTCTTGCCCACGCCGAAGCCGCCGGCCACGACGATCTTCGTCGAGGTCAGACCGGGGCTAGAGCCTGCGAAGTCCACTGAGCACCCTTTCCAGCAGGTTGACGTCCGGCCTACCCGCATCCAGCTGCGGCTGATGCACCCGCACCAGGCCCTCGGCCGCCATGTCGGCGATCAGAACACGCACCACACCGAGCGGGATCCGCAGCAGCGCCGACACCTCGGCGACCGATCGCACCTGACGGCAGAGCTGGCTGATCGCCTTGTACTCGGGGGTGATGTGGGAGAACTCCCGGTGTTCGGCCGTAGCCGACGAGACCAGGGCCTCCATGGCCAGCTTGACCTTGGGCGCGGTACGCCCGCCCGTCACCGCGTACGGGCGCACCGGCGAGGCCGGGTCCGAGCTGACCGGCTGCTGGGGCTCCCAACCGCCGCTGTTCCAGGAATCCGTCACCTACATCACCTGGTCTGGCTGGCGCGCAGCTCCGCGCGCACCGCCGGGGTCAGCACCTGACCGGCGCGATCCACCATCAAGGTCATCTGGTACGCCACCAGCCCCATGTCACAGTCCGGAGCAGCCAGCACCGCCAGACACGAGCCGTCGCTGATCGACATGATCAGCATCAGCCCGCGCTGCATCTCCACGATTGTCTGGTTGACCACACCACCCTCGAACACCCTGGCCGCACCCTGCGTGAGACTCACCAGTCCCGACGCGATGGCAGCCAGCTGATCAGCCCGGTCAGCCGGAAAACCCGACGACGCCGCGAGCGGCAACCCGTCGGATGACACGACCACCGCGTGCGCGACCCCCGGGACGGTACTGACGAAGTCGGTGATCAACCAGTCGACTCCGCGTGCCGCGTGGCTCAGGTCATTCACGCGCCCTCCTCCCTACTGTCGTTCCTAGAGCCGGATTGGTATGTCCTGCCCTCGCTGATGTCGTCACGCGCTGCTCGGAAGCCCTGCTGGAAGCTCGACAACCTGCTGCGCACCCGGTCCGGCGAGACCGACGGCATGGGAGCCACGCCCTTGGGCGCGGACGCCGTGTCCGCCGATCCGGGCACCAGGTTGGCCTTGGGCACCCGCTTGGGCAGCCCGGCCGCCGTCGAGCCGTCGCGTACGGGCTCCACCACGGACGCCGCCGCGTTCCAGCCGGCGTCGGCCTTGGCCGAGCCCCAGGTGGCGCTCGGCTCGCCTTGGTCGAACCAGGCCGACTCCACCGCGGCGAATATCGGCAGGTACTCGTCCCCGCCGGAGGCGGGCTTGACGACGGGGATCGGGCCGGTCGCCGCCGACTCGGTCTCGGGGTAGTCGTACCTGGACGCGGACGGCGTCTCCTGCGGCGGAGCCGACCAGGCGCGGGGCTCCTCGGGGGGCAGGCCGCGCTGCGGCGGCGCGTGTTCCCCGGTGACCGGTCCGCGCGAGGACACCCAGACGTCGGACGACGAGTCCGGCAGCCAGTCGGAGCCGGTGTTCGTCGACTCCGTCGAGGGCCACTGCGGCATCGCGGACGGCATGGACGACGACATCGAGGACGGCAGCGAGCTCGGCACCGACGGCCACGACCCGCCGGCCGGCTCGGACGGGTACGACGGGTAGGACGGGTGCCCGGGGGCGAGCCCGAAGCCCGACGCGCTGGGCCACTGCTGGGCCCCGGCGGCGGGCTGGGAGGCGGCGAAGGCGTCCTCGCGGGCGGTCGTGGCGGCGGTGTTGCCGCCCGCGCCGGCGACCGCGACGGGCTGCGCGCCGAGCAGCGTCTCGGGGATGAGGACCATGGCGGTCAGGCCGCCGGAGCCGTGCGGGCGCAGCTGCACCCTGATGCCGTGCCGGTGGGCCAGCCTGGCGACCACGAACAGGCCCATGCGGCGGGAGACCGACACGTCCACCGTGGGGGCGTCGGTCAGGCGCTCGTTGGCCTGGACCAGTTCGTCGCCGGTCATGCCGATGCCGGAGTCGCTGATGGAGAGCATGATCCCGCCGCCGTCGATCCTGCTGCCGGAGACGGGGACGCGGGTCTCGCGCGGGGAGAACGACAGCGCGTTCTCGATGAGCTCGGCCAGCAGGTGGATGACGTCGTTGACGGCCTGGCCGGCGATGGAGACGCCCTCGGGGACCTCCAGGACGACGCGCTCGTAGTTCTCCACCTCCGACAGGGAGGCGCGGGCGACGTCGACCAGCTTGACCGGCTGGCTCCAGCGCCGCGGCGGATCCTGACCGGCCAGCACCAGCAGGTTCTCACTGTTGCGCCGCATACGCGTGGCCAGGTGGTCCAGCTTGAACAGGTTGCCGAGCCGCTGCTCGTCCTGCTCACCCTGCTCCAGACCGTCGATCAGGGTGATCTGCCGCTCCACCAGCGTCTGACTGCGCCGCGACAGGTTCACGAACATCGCGTTGACGTTCGAGCGGAGCCTGGACTCCTCACCGGCCAGCCGGACGGCTTCGCGGTGGACCTCGTCGAAGGCGCGGGCGACTTCACCGATCTCGTCCTTGGAGTTGACCTCGATCGGCGGGACCTGGAGCTGTTCGGGGCTGACGTCGGTGTTGCGCAGCTGCCTGACCAGGTCGGGCAGCGTCTGGCCGGCGATCTTCAGGGCGTCCGAGCGCAGGCGGCGCAGCGGGCGTACCAGCGAGCCGGCCATCAGGGCGGTGATCGCGAGCACCAGGACGAGCAGGCCCACCACGATGCCGATGTTGATCGCGGCGAGCTGCCGGTCGCTGCTGGCGATGTCGGCGCTTCGGGTGGCGATCTGCTCCGACAGCGACTTCTGCACGGTGTGCAGGCGCTCGACGGTCTCGGTGATGGACTGGAACCACTGGTCGGTGTCGTCCCTGGTCGAGGTGTCGAGCCGGCGCAGTGACTGGTTGGCGTTGTGCAGCAGCACCGCGCGGCTGGCGTAGAACTCGGCGCGGCCGATCTTCAGGCTGGCGACGGTGTTGTCGTAGAACTGGCGCTGCGCGGGCGTGGCGACGGCGCGGAAGGAGTCGCGCTCGCTGCTGCGGCGGGAGCGGGCGTCGAGGAAGGCGTTGTACTCCGGCTCCTCGAACGAGCCTCTGATCAGGGCGCTGGTCAGCAGGCCGCGCTGCTTGGAGGCCTCCTCCTCGGCGCGGGCGACGGCGCGCAGGGCCGCGCTGGTGGCGATGATCTCCTCGTCCGTGGAGCCCTGGCCGAGCTCGTCGTAGAGCTGCAGCAGCTCGGCGATGACCTCGGAGTACTTCTCGCTGGTGGGCAGCGGGCCGAGCTTGGTCTCGGCGACGGCCTTGCGCATCGTGGGGATCTGGCCGAGCCGGATCCGGATGTGGTCGAGGGACTTCCTGCCGAGGTCGGACAGCGACGTTTCGGACGTCTTGCCCGCCTCCAGGGTGCTGGCGATGCGCTTGTCGACGATCTCGTGCTGGCTCTTCAACCGCTGCTCGTCGGAGGATCCGCGGTTGGTGGCGACGTGGCGGGTGGCCAGGTCGCGTTCGAGCCCGAGGTCGCGGGAGAGCTCGCCGAGCTGTGCGACCAGGGTCCCCACGCTGCTGATGTCCTGGTACTGCTGGGCGCTGCTGATCGACGTCGTGACCCGCAGGGCGCCGAGGACGACGGCTACGAGCGTGGGAATGGCGATGAGGGCGATGAGGCGGGTACGCACGCGCCAGTTGCGCAGGGCGAACGGGCTGCCCGCCTTGGGCGGGTGGGCCTGCTGCACCTCCCCGTCCGCGGCCTTTTCCGGGGCGTCCGGCGCCCTGCCACGACCGGGGCCGGTCGTTGTTGTCCTCACTGGTGGCAACCTCTCGCCATGGCCTGCTTCAGGGGGAATCAGCGGCTTCGTCACGCGGACGAGTGATCGCAGGCAAGTTCGAGGCCCAATTTGAGCACAAACCTCATACTTAGGCCAACGTTTCGGTGGTTTTCAACCGTTCCACATCGCACTCCCTTCACGTCGCATGCCACCGCACACGGAGCGCAACCACCGTCCCAATACGGACATATCACCACTAAACGTACTTAATCTCTAGATTTACATCTATAACACTGATTTGTCATATTTTCGCGATAAACCTGCATATACGCGGCATAGCGCTGTAGATCCGAAGACGGCTCCGGTACGCTTCACGCCCGGCATCCCGTGCCGATCTCCGAGAACTTCCCCCTGGTAGGAGAACCCCCCCATGACACGCACCATGCGCGGTCACGCCATTGTCGTCGGCGTGGCTCTGGCGCTCACCCTTGCCGGCTGCGGCGGAGGCGGCGGCGAGACCGCGAAGAGCTCCGCCAACAGCAAGGGCCTGGAGAAGACCACCATCAAGGTCGGCGCCCTCCCCGTGCCCGACGTTGTGTCGGTCTATCTTGCCAACGAAAAGGGCTTCTTCAAGGAAGAGGGGCTGACCGTCGAGCCGGTCACCATCACCGGTGGCGCGGCGGCGTTGCCGCAGATCGAGAGCGGCGCGCTCGACATCTCCCAGACCAACTACGTCTCGACCTTCCTCGCGGTGAGCAAGGGCAAGAAGATCAAGCTGGTCGCGGACATGTACCAGGCCGCGCCGAACACGTTCAACATCATGGTGCCCAAGGACTCCCCCATCAAGACGGTGGCGGACCTGAAGGGCAAGACGGTCTACGTCAACAACCTCAGGAACATCGCCACCCTGGCCGTGGAGACGCAGCTCAAGGTCGCCGGTCTGGCCGAGGCCGACGTCAAGTTCGTGGAGAAGCCGTTCCCGGAGCAGGGCAACGCGATCAACACCGGTCAGGCGGACGCGGGCTGGATGACCGAGCCCTTCATCACCGCCAACCAGAGCGCCTTCGGCTTCCGCAAGCTCGCCGACACCATGACCGGCCAGACGGAGGACTTCCCCATCGCCGGCTGGATGGCCACCGAGGACTGGGTGCAGAAGTACCCGAAGACGCTGGCCGCCTTCCAGCGGGCCATCGCCAAGGCGCAGCAGCTCGCCTCCAGTGACCGCAAGGTCATCGAGGAGACGCTGCCGAAGTACACCAAGATCGACGCCAAGACGGCCTCGGTGATCACGCTCGGCACGTACCCGAGCGAGCTGAACGAGAACCGGCTGCAGAAGGTCGCCGACCTGATGCTGGAGTACAAGTACCTCACCAGCCCGGTCGACGTGAAGTCGGTCATCGCCGCGCCTGTCAGCTGATGAACACCGCGCGTCTGCTCCGCGGCGCCGCCGGCGCCGCGGGGTTCCTCATCGCCGGTGAGCTGGTCATCCGCTTCGCGCTGAGCGACGGTGTGATCTTCCCGGCGCCCTCCGTCATCCTGTACGAAGCCGTGCGCCTGCTCGCCGACCCGGTGTTCGTGGACGGCCTGGTCACCACCCTCACCAACTGGGCGCTCGGCCTGCTCGCCGCCATCGTCGTGGCCGTGCCGCTGGGCGTGCTGCTGGGGGCGGTGCCGCCGGTGGAGCGGGCGATCCGGCCGCTGCTGGAGTTCATGCGCCCGATCCCCTCGGTGGCGATCATCCCGCTGGCGATCCTGCTGATCCCGGTGGACGGCCTGATGAAGGTCTCGGTCATCGTGTACGCGTCCATGTGGCCGATCCTGATCAACACCCTGTACGGCATGCAGGACGTGGACCCGCTGGCCAAGGAGTCGCTGCGCAGCTTCGGCTTCGGCCGCCTGGCCGTGCTGGCCCGGGTCAGCCTGCCGAGCGCCGCGCCCTTCGTCGCGACCGGGATCAGGATCGCGGCCGGCATCGCGCTCGTGCTCGCGGTGAGCGCCGAGCTGCTGGCCGGCGGCACGGCCGGGATCGGCGTCTACACGATCCAGGCGGGCAGCGGCAACCGGATGGACCTGATCATGGCGGCGACGTTCTGGGCCGGGGCGTTCGGGGTGTTCGCGAACCTCGTCCTGCTGGCCGGCGAGCGGCGGCTGTTCCGCTGGCACCGCGTCCGGATGGGAGCGTCGGAATCGTGAGGCGGCTGTCCAGGCTGTGGGTGGTGCCGGTCGTGCTGGTCGTCTGGGAGCTGCTCGGGCGGCTCATCGACGACGGCGACTTCCCGCCGCCGCTCACCATCGTCACCAGCATGTACCAGATGTGGTTCTCCGGGCCCGTCTCCCACCTGTTCCTCACCGAAGAGGCGATCGGCAACATCCTGCCCAGCCTCGGCCGCATGTTCAGCGGCTGGATCCTGGCCTCGCTGCTCGGGGTGCTGCTCGGCGTGGCGCTCGGCCGTTCCAAGGCGGCCACCGACTACGTGGACGCGCTGTTCGAGTTCGGCCGGGCGATCCCGCCGCCGCTGCTGCTGCCGCTGTTCGTCGCGCTGTTCGCGCGCACCGAGCACGCCCAGCTCAGCATGCAGCTCGCCACGATCGTGTTCGGCGTGATCTGGCCGGTGCTGCTCAACACGATCGAGGGCGTCCGGGCCGTGGACCGCACCTACACCGAGACCGCCACCGTGTTCGGCCTGTCCAAGGCACAGCGCCTGCGCGTGGTCGTGCTCCCCGCCGCCTCGCCGAAGATCTTCGCCGGGCTGCGGCTGAGCCTGTCGCTGGCGCTGATCCTCATGGTGATCTCCGAGCTCTTCGGCAGCACGGACGGCATCGGCTACCAGCTCCTGCAGGCCCAGCGCAGCTTCGACGGGCCCGGCGTGTGGGCCGCGATCGCCCTGCTCGGCATCCTCGGCTACCTGGTGAACTCGCTGTTCGTGCTGGCCGAGCGCCGCCTGCTGGTGTGGCACCGGCAGGCCAACCGCAACGTCTGACTTCTGGAAGGACCCCATGCCCCACTCGGATGACCTCCTTTGGGGGGCCGTGGCCGACATCTCGCGCTTCGCCGCTCTGCTGACCATGGCGGAGCTCGGCCTGGCCGACCATCTCGCCCACGGTCCGCTCAGCACCACCGACCTGGCCGCCCGCTGCGAGGCCGACGCCCCCAGGCTGCGCCGCGTGCTGCGCGAGCTGGCCGGGATGGGCGTCGTCCGCGGCGCCGGGCCGGACACCTACGACCTGACCGAGCGCGGCACGGCGCTGCGGTCGGACGTGCCCGACTCGGTGCGCTCGTCGATCCGGATGCTCGGTGAGGAGGGCTTCTGGCACGCCATGGGCAACCTGCCGGCGACCGTCCGCGACGGCGGCTCGGCCTTCGCCGCCCGCTACGGCCACCTGTACGAGTACCTGGCGGCCAACCCGGGAGCGGGCAAGCTGTTCGACGACTACATGACCGCCCGCGCCATCCCCTTCACCGAGGGCCTGGCCAAGCGGTACGACTTCCCGGCCACCGCCACCATGGTGGACGTGGCCGGCGGCAAGGGTCACATCCTGGCCACGGTCCTGCACGCCAACCCGGACATGCGCGGCATCCTGTTCGACCTGGAGCACGTGGCCGACCGGGCCAGGGAGCTGCTGGCCGCCGAGGGGCTGGGTGCGCGGAGCGAGGTCGTCACCGGCGACTTCTTCACCGAGGTCCCGGCCGGCGGCGACGTCTACCTGCTGGCCAGCGTCCTGCACAACTGGGACGACGAGGACGCGGTCACGATCCTGCGCAACGTCCGCCGGGCGATGAACCCCGGCGGCCGCGTCCTGGTGCTGGAGGTGGTGCTGCCCGACGACGAGGCGCCGCACCTGGGCAAGGACATCGACATGCGGATGCTGGCGATCTTCGACGGCGGCGCCGAGCGCAGCCGGGAGGAGTACACGGCACTGCTCGACCGGGCGGACCTGCGCCTGGCCGAGGTCGTCGAGCTGGGCTCGGGAGCCAGCCTCATCGAGGCCCGGCCCCGCTGAGCGCGAGGGGCGGCGGCGTGCCGGATCAGCTGCCGCCGCTCCAGCCCGGCACCGCCATCCTGATCGACAGGGCGTGCTCGACCAGGTGGATCAGCGCGCTCTTGACCGAGTCCTTGGAGCGCGCGTCCAGCCGGACGAGCGGGATGTGGGGGGCCAGCGTGAGGGCGTCGCGGACCTCGGCGTCGCTGTGCGGGTACTGGCCGTCCCAGCCGTTGACGCCCACCACGAACGGCAGCTGCGCCTCCTCGAAGTAGTCGAGCGCGGGAAAGCTGTCGGCCAGGCGGCGGGTGTCCACCAGCACGACCGCGCCGATCGCGCCGCGCACCAGGTCGTCCCACATGAACCAGAACCGGTGCTGGCCCGGCGTGCCGAACAGATAGAGGATCAGGTCGCGGTCGAGCGAGACGCGGCCGAAGTCCATCGCGACGGTCGTGGTCGACTTCAGCGGCGTCATGCCCAGGTCGTCGATCCCCGCGGAGGCGTCGGTCATCACCGCCTCCGTGGTCAACGGCATGATCTCCGAGACCGCGCCGACGAACGTCGTCTTGCCCACCCCGAAACCGCCGGCCACCACGATCTTCGTTGAAGTCAAGCCGGGGCTAGAGCCTGCGAAGTCCACTGAGCACCCTTTCGAGCAGATTAACGTCCGGCCTGCCGGCGTCCAGCTGTGGCTGATGCACGCGGACCAGGCCCTCGGCCGCCATGTCGGCGATCAGAACACGCACCACGCCCAGCGGGATCCGCAGCAGCGCCGACACCTCGGCCACGGACCGGACCTGCCTGCACAGCTGGCTGATCGCCTGGTACTCCGGCGTGATGTGGGAGAACTCCCGGTGCTCGGCCGTCGCCGACGACACCAGGGCCTCCATCGCCAGCTTGACCCTGGGCGCCGTCCGCCCACCCGTCACCGCGTACGGGCGGACGGGTGAGGCGGGGTCGGGCTGCAGCTGCGACTGGGGCTGTGGCTTGGGCGGAGGCGCCCAGCCGCCGCTGTTCCATCTCTGGTCCGTCACCTACATCACCTGGTCTGGCTGGCGCGCAGCTCGGCCCGCACCGCCGGGGTCAGCACCTGACCGGCGCGATCCACCATCAAGGTCATCTGGTACGCCACCAGCCCCATGTCACAGTCCGGAGCAGCCAGGACCGCCAGACACGAGCCGTCACTGATCGACATGATCAGCATCAGCCCGCGCTGCATCTCCACGATCGTCTGGTTGACCGCACCACCCTCGAACACCCTGGCCGCACCCTGCGTCAGGCTCACCAGTCCCGACGCGATCGCAGCCAGCTGGTCAGCCCGGTCAGCCGGAAAACCCGACGAGGCCGCAAGCGGCAACCCGTCGGACGAGACGACCACCGCATGTGCCACACCGGGGACCGTGCTGACGAAGTCGGTGATCAACCAGTCGACTCCGCGCGCCGCGTGGCTCAGGTCGTTCATGCGCCCTCCTCTCTTTCACTGTTGTGGGGTTCACCGTTGTAGGAGCCGCGGGGGCCCGGCTGGAACGCCTTGCCCTCGGTGATGTCGTCGCGGGCCGCCCGGAAGCCCTGCTGGAAGCTGGACAACCTGTTCCGCACCCGGTCCGGCGAGACCGAGGGCATCGGGGACACGCCCTTGGGCGAGGCGGCGG
Source organism: Nonomuraea sp. NPDC005730 (assembly GCF_040630865.1). Taxonomy (NCBI): domain Bacteria; kingdom Bacillati; phylum Actinomycetota; class Actinomycetes; order Streptosporangiales; family Streptosporangiaceae; genus Nonomuraea; species Nonomuraea sp. NPDC005730. Next base: position 114,288 of record NZ_JBEXYK010000008.1, on the reverse strand, counting down.
TGTCGGCCGAGCCCGGCACCAGGTTCGCCTTGGGCACCCGTTTGGGCAGGCCGGCCGCGGTCGTGCCGTCGCGGGCCGGTTCGGCCACCGCCTCGGCCGCGCTCCAGCCGGCGTCGGCCTTCGTCGAGCCCCAGCCGCCCTCGTTGCGCCCGAACCAGGCCGACTCGACGGCGGCGAAGATCGGCAGGTAGTCGTCCCCCGCGGAGGCGGGCGGCACGGGCGGGATCGGGCCGGTGGCCGCCGACTCGGTCTCGGGGAAGTCGGGCCGCCGGCGCTGGAAGCCGTCCTGCTTCCAGGGGGGCGGCGGCTCGGCCGCGGGACGCTTGGGCAGCCCGCGATCACCGTTGTTGCGCGGCGGCGACCAGATGTCGTGGCTGTCGAAGCCGCCGCTGTGCGGGTCGGAGGGCCAGCCGTCGGACGGCCACTGCGGCCAGTTGCCCCCCGCCTCCGGGTTCGACGGGTACGACGGGTGCGCGGGGCCCATCTGGTAGGTGGGCCGCGGCCAGTCCTGTCCGGCGGCCGGCGGCGCCTGCGGCCAGTCGGCCGCCGGCGTGAGCGGCGTCTGCGGCCAGTCGGCTCCCGGCGCGGGCGGCGCGGGCGGCCAGTCGGCCCCGGCGGGGGAGGCGGCTGCGGGCCAGTCGGCCTCGGGAGGAGCCGAGACCGGCGGCCAGTCGGTGGCCGGGGGCGCCGCGTGCGGCCCGACGTACGGCTCGCTGCCGGACGTGCTCTCGGCCGCCGCCGGCTGCATGCCCGCGAACCCGGGCGGCTGCGTGCCGAGCATGTTCTCCGGGACGAGCACCATGGCGGTCAGCCCGCCCGAGCTGTGCGGACGTAACTGCACCCTGATGCCGTGCCGGTGGGCCAGCCTGGCGACCACGAACAGGCCCATCCGCCGCGAGACCGAGACGTCGACGCTGGGCGAGTCGGTGAGGCGGTCGTTGGCCTGGGCCAGCTCCTCGGGGGTCATGCCGATGCCGGAGTCGGTGATCGACAACATCACGCCGCCGCCGTCGATCCTGCTGCCCGACACCGCCACCCTGGTCTCGCGCGGCGAGAACGACAGCGCGTTCTCCACCAGCTCGGCCAGCAGGTGGATGACGTCGTTGACGGCCTGGCCGGCCACCGACACGCCGTCGGGCACCTGGAGCACGACGCGCTCGTAGCTCTCGACCTCCGACAGGGAGGCGCGGGCGACGTCGACCAGCTTGACCGGCTGGCTCCAGCGCCGCGGCGGATCCTGACCGGCCAGCACCAGCAGGTTCTCACTGTTGCGCCGCATACGCGTGGCCAGGTGGTCCAGCTTGAACAGGTTGCCGAGCCGCTGCTCGTCCTGCTCACCCTGCTCCAGACCGTCGATCAGGGTGATCTGCCGCTCCACCAGCGTCTGACTGCGCCGCGACAGGTTCACGAACATCGCGTTGACGTTCGAGCGCAGCCGCGCCTCCTCACCGGCCAGCCGCACCGCCTCGCGGTGGACCTCGTCGAAGGCGCGCGCCACCTCGCCGATCTCGTCGTGGGTGTCCACCCCGATCGGCGGGACGGGCCCGACCTTGCCGTCCCCCGCCTCGCGGAGCTGCCGCACGGTCTCCGGCAGGCGTTTGCCGGCGATGTCCAGGGCCTCGCCGCGCAGCCTGCGCAGCGGCCTGATGAGCGAGCGGGCGATGAAGGTGATGATGATCAGCACCACGATCAGCAGGATCATGATGAGCACGCCGGAGATCAGCGCCGAGCGATTGGCCGCCTCCTCCAGGGCACGGGCCCGCAGGATGACCGAGGAGGCCAGCGACTTCTCCACGCTGCGCAGGGCGTCGATCTTGCCCGTGCTGACGTCGAACCAGGTGCCGACGTCCTTGTCCGGACGTACGCCGATGCTCAGGGGTTTGGCCTCGACGGACTGGGCCATGGCGCGCAGCCGGAACAGGTCGGTCTGGTCGACGTCCCTGCCCACCACGGTGTCGCGGTAGAGCTCCAGCTGGTCGATGCTGGCGAGGGTGGCGAACAGGGTCTCCTCGCTCTCCTCCCTCGCCTTGGCGTCGGAGAGCGCGTCGAGCTCGCCGCTGTCGAAGCTCTTCTTGTCCAGGGCGCTGGCCAGGATGCCGCGCTGCTTGGACGCCTGCTCCTTCGCGCGCGCGATGGCCGCCATGGAGCTGGCGCTGTGGGAGATGTCGTCGTCCACCGCGACCTGTCCCACCTGGTCGTGGAACTGCAGGAGGGTGGCGATGATCTGGGAGTACTTCTGGATCATCGGCAGGGGCTGGATCTTGCCCTTGACCGCGGTGTCGCGCAGGGTCTGGATCTCCTCCAGGCGGCGCAGCACCGGGCGTACGGAGTCGGCGTGGGTGTCGGTGAGGGCGCCGGCCCGCACCTTGGCCTCGTCGATGAGGTTGTCGACCCCGCTGTAGGTGGTGCGGAGCTGGGCCGCGCGGCTCTCCGGACGGCCTTGGGCGATGTAGAGAGCGGTCTCGTCCCGTTCGAAGGCCAGTTCGTGCGTGACGGCGCCGAGCTGTTCGCTGAGCTCGGCCACCTCTCTGAGTGTCTGGTAGGTGTTGGCGTCCCTGAGGGAGGTGATCACGTTCAGCCCGCCCAGACCCACCGCGACAGCCGTGGGCACGACGATCAACGCCACGAGGCGCGATCGTACGTGCCAATTGCCCAATCCGAACCTGTTAGAAGCAGGTTTGGGCAGCCGTCGCTTCTGGTGCCCGTGCGGCTCGCGGTCAGCGGAAGCTTCAGCGCTCTGCGTTCTCACTTGCCTCGCAACCTCTCGCCCCGGAGGGGAATTCTCGAAGACCATGCAGGTAAATGCACGTGGGGCAATATGTACAATCGAGATGAGGGCCATTTGAGCACAGGTGCCGGTCTGGACCAACCACCTATAGTGCTCCTCTGAGGCATATATCCCGGATTGTCCAAAAATTGTGACAAAATTGGTAGACCGCCGTTTACCTGCAAAAACGGGCAGCCGAAACGTGTTCCGCAAGCCCCCTTCCGCCCGCGGAACGATCCAGGTCAGCTAGTCCCACCAGTAACAGATGCCCCGGTCGCCACCCTCTTTCCCAAAACGGACAAAGACATCTCACGCCTCTATTTACGATAGAGCGGCAAACGGACATTGCAACCACAAGAGTCATTTTCTTGATAATGACTGCCAATGTGGTGCTACGGTCGTTTCCTGCTTGTTCGTCAGGCACTCAGCCCCGGGGGCAGTTCAGCCACCCGGTCCCCCCGGCTCCACGTCTTGAAGGGAGTCCCTGACATGAGGCTTGGCCGCTCCGCCAAGGCCGCCATCATCGGGTTCGCTGTGACTTTAGGCGCCGTAGCGTGCAGCACCGGCGGCTCAACCACCGCCAGCGCACCACCCTCCGCCTCCGCGAACGGCGGCGGCGGCGCCTTGGAGAAGACGAAGCTCAAGATCGCCACCCTGCCCGCCATCGACAGTGCCGCCATCTACGTCGCCATCGACCAGAAGCTCTTCGAGCAGGAAGGGCTGGACGTCACCCCGCAGGTCGTCCAGGCCGCCCCCGAGGCGATCCCCATGCTGGTCAACGGCGAGATCGACGCCATGTTCGGCAACTACGTGTCGATGTTCCAGGCGCACGACAAGGGGGCGATCAAGATCCACGTGCTCGCCGAGGGCTCGCGGGCCGCCCCCGACTCGCTCAGCATCATGGCGCTGCCCAACTCCCCCATCAAGACGCCGAAGGACCTCGCGGGCAAGACGATCAACGTCAACGTCCTGCACAACTTCCAGGAGCTCGCGCTCACCCAGGTGCTCAAGGCCAACAACATCGACCCCGGCACGATCAAGTACGTCCCCGTGACGTTCCAGAACATCATGGCCTCGTGGAAGAGCGGCCAGATCGACGCCGCCTACCTGGGCGAGCCGCAGGTCACCGCGGCGACCTCGTCGATGGGCGCGCGCAAGATCCTCGACCCGGCCTCCGGGCCGGCGGCGGAGTTCCCGATCTCGGGATACATCAGCACCCAGGACTGGTACGACAAGAACCCGAAGACGGCGGCGGCCTTCCAGCGGGCCATCCACAACGCGGCCAAGCTGATGGAGAACAACCGTGAGGTGGTGGCCAAGGTGCTGCCGAACTTCACGCAGATCGACGCGTCCACGGCGGCGACGGTCACCTTCCCCTACTTCTCCAGCTCCGACAACCCGGTGCGGCTGCAGCGGGTGGCCGACTGGATGTGGGAGGCCAAGTGGCTGGGCAAGGAGATCGACGTCAAGACGTTGATGTCGCCGACGACGTCGGGGTGAGCAGCACTGCGACGGGCGTCGTCCGCCGTCCGACCGGCGCCGCAACGCGGTGGTCGCGCCGGGCGGCGGGGGCGGCCGGCTTCGCCGTCCTCGTCGAGCTGCTGAGCCGGTCGGGGCTGGTGGACGCCGAGGTGCTGCCGCCGGCCACGCGGATCGTCGGGCGCGGCGTGGCGCTGCTCGCCGATCCCGCCTTCCTGACCCACGCCCGCACCAGCCTGCTGGCCTGGGCCCTCGGGCTCGGCCTCGCGGTGCTGGTGGCGGTGCCGCTCGGCCTGCTGCTCGGCAGCGTGCCGGTGATCGACGCCGCCACCCGCTCGGTGGTGGAGTTCCTCCGGCCGATCCCGTCGGTGGCGCTGATCCCGCTGGTCGCCCTCGTGATCGGCACCGGCCTGCAGCTCCGCGTCACGCTCGTGCTCTACGCCGCCATGTGGCCCATCCTCTACAACACCATGTACGGCCTGCGCGGCGTCGACCCCGTCGCCAAGGAGACCCTGCGCTCCTACGGCTTCGGCCCGCTGTCGGTGCTGCTGCGCGTCAGCCTGCCGTCGGCGGCGCCGTTCATCACCACGGGCGTGCGGCTGGCGGCGTCCGTGGCGCTCATCCTGACCGTCAGCACCGAGATCGTGGCCGGGCGCGGGGAGGGCATCGGCGTGTTCATCTTCTTCGCCGGGATCGCGGTGCCGGCCAGGATGACCGACATCCTGGCCGGGGTGTTCTGGGTGGGGCTGTTCGGCGTGCTGGTCAACGCGCTGCTGGTGGCGGCCGAGCAGCGTGCCTTCCGCTGGCACCACGCCCGGCTGACGGAGGGGTCGTGACCGGGGCCGGGCGCGGGCCGTCGGCGCGCGACCGCACGCGTGGCACGGCGTTCCGGGTGGCCGTGCTGGTCGTGCTGGTCATGGCCTGGGAGGCGGGCACGCGACTGGCGGCCAGCTCGTTCTTCCCGCCGCCGACGGCGATCGTGGCCCGGATGCACCAGATGTGGTTCTCCGGCCCGCCCGGCAGCCTGTTCCTGACCGGCGCGGCGGTGGACGACGTCCTGCCGAGCCTGGGCCGGATGGCGGCCGGGTTCGCGGGCGGGGCGGTGGCCGGGGTGGTGCTCGGGCTGGCGTTCGGGCTGTCGGCGCGGGTCTACGACTATCTCGACGGCGTGCTGCAGTTCCTGCGCGCGATCCCGCCGCCCGCCCTGGTCACCGTGTTCCTGGTGGTGTTCGGCTTCGGGCTGCGCATGCAGCTGGCGTTCATCATGTTCAGCGTCGTGTGGCCGGTGCTGCTCAACACCGCCGACGGCGCGCGGGCCGTCGATCCGCTGCACCTGGACACCGGGCGGGTGTTCCGGCTGTCGAGGACCGAACGCCTGCTGTGGGTCGTCCTGCCGTCGGCGCTGCCGAAGATGTTCGCCGGGCTGCGGCTGTCGCTGTCGTTGTCGCTGATCGTCATGGTCTTCGCCGAGCTGCTGCCGGGGGCCTCCAACGGCATCGGGTTCCAGCTCACCACCGCGTACTCCACGTTCGACCTGCCCGCGATGTGGGCCGGGATCGTGCTGCTGGGCGTGCTGGGCTACCTGCTCAACGAGCTGTTCCTGGTGGCCGAGCGGCGGGTGCTGGCCTGGCACCTCGGCGCGCAGCGGCTCACGGAGCAGTGAACGTGCCGGCGGCGACCGGACGGCTGCGCGGCGGCTCGTAGGCGCCCGAGTCGATGCCCCACGACGCGACGGCCAGCGGCATGATCTCCACCCACACGGGCTCGTACCCGGGTTTCAGCCGTTCGCCGCCCTTGGCATGGACCCGCCCGATCCCCTGGACGAGGACGCCGCGCGGCCCGTCCTCGGTGAAGTCGTCCACGACGAGCGACACCTCGGGGTTGTCCCTGACGTCACGGCGGTACCGCCGCGGACGCACACCGCCGGGCAGCAGGCGGGAGCCGACCGCGATCATGCCGCGGTCCGGCTGGAGATGGATGCGCACGGGCACGACGTGCGGCGTTCCCCCGGCTCCCGCCGTGGCGAGCCGCGCCAGGTCGTGCTCTAGCAGGTAGGCGAACTCCCCGTCACTGAATCCGCGCATCACACACCTCACACCCAGATAGGAACGAGGTTAGTGGGATAAGTCTGGTCTTCGGCCTGCAAAGGACGAGAAACTTATCGTCATGTTCCCCGTCAGGGACACGTGGGACCGGATCGAGACCACTGGGGGCGACGTGAGGACGATGGTCGTGGGCGCCGGGATCGGCGGGCTCACCACCGCGCTCAGCCTGGCGGCGGCCGGGCTGGAGTGCGTGGTCGTGGAGGCGGCCGCCACGCTGAGGCCGCTCGGCGTCGGGATCAACCTGCAACCGCACGCCGTACGGGAGCTGACCGAGCTGGGGCTGGCCGGCGAGCTGGCCGCGCTGGGCGTGGAGACGACCTTCATGACCTTCGCCGACCGGCACGGCAACGTGATCCTGGCGCTGCCGCGCGGGCGCTCGGCCGGCTACCGCTGGCCGCAGTACAGCATCCACCGGGGCGAGCTGCAGATGGCGTTGCTGGCCGCGGTCGAGGAACGGGCCGGCCCGGTGCGGACGGGCGTCCGCCTGGAGGGCTTCGAGCAGGACGGCGAGGAGGTCCTCGTCCGGCTCCGGCAGGGCGGCGAGCTCGTGGAGGAACGCGTGGACGTGCTCGTCGGCGCGGACGGCGTGCAGTCCACGGTACGGGCGCTGCTGCACCCGTCGGGCGACCCGCTGCTGTGGGCGGGCATCAGGATGTGGCGCGGGGTGGCCGAGGCCGACCCCGTCCTGGACGGCGCCACCGTGCTGGTGGGCGGCTCCAACCGGGCCGGGAAGTTCGTCACCTACCACGTCTCGGCCAGGAACCCCCGGCTGGTCAACTGGGTGGCCGAGGTCAAGGTGGCCGAGCCGGGCGTCGCCGCGGAGGCCGACTGGTCGCGCGCGGGCCGGCTGGAGGAGGTGGCCGCGCACTTCGCGGACTGGCGGTACCGGCCGGCCGACGTCCAGGGGTTGCTCGCGGCCTCCCCGCGCATCCTGGAGTACCCGATGGTGGACCGGGACCCGCTGCCCGTCTGGGGAGAGGGCCGGGTGACGTTGCTGGGCGACGCCGCGCACCCGATGTACCCGATCGGCTCGAACGGCGGCTCGCAGGCGGTGCTCGACGCGCGGGTGCTGGCCCGGTGCCTGGCGACCTCCGGCGACCCGGTCACGGCGCTCAAGGCGTACGAGGAGGAACGGCGTCCGCCCACGTCGGCGCTGGTGGTGGCGCATCGGGCGCTGCCCATCGAGGATACGATCGGGCTGGTGACCGAGCGCGCGCCCGACGGGTTCGCCGACATCGCCGACGTGCTGACGGAGGCCGAGCTGGCCGCCATGGCCGGGGCGCAGCGGCGCATCTCCGACGCCGACGTCCGGGCGCTGAACGAGCGGGAGTCATGGAGCGTACGCATCCCATGACAGCCGTGAAGACTCAAGGGTAAGATCCGACACCGTAGAGCCATACCGACATTTCCGGCTTCCCGAGTCGGTCCTCCGCTCGCGGCCTCGCCCCCTAGGACATCCATGCTCGAGATAGAGAACCTCTCCCACGTGTACGGCGGCGGTGGCCCCAACGCTCACCACGCCATCGAAGGGCTGAACCTGAGCGTCGCCGCGGGCGAGCTGCTGTGCATCGTCGGGCCGTCGGGGGCCGGGAAGTCGACCCTGCTGCGATCCATCGCCGGGCTGATCAGGCCGACGGGCGGGGAGGTCAGGGTCGAGGGCGAGCTGGTGCGGCAGACCCCCGACAACCTGGCGGTGGTCTTCCAGGACTACAGCCGGTCGCTGTTCCCGTGGATGTCGGTGGCCGACAACGTGGCCCTGCCGCTGCGCCGCAGGGGCATGGACAAGCAGCAGCGCCGCGAGGCCGCCCAGGAGGCGCTGGAGTCGGTCGGGCTCCAGGGCGCCGAGAAGAAGTACCCGTTCCAGCTCTCGGGCGGCATGCAGCAGCGGGTGGCGATCGCGCGGGCGCTGGCCTACCGGCCCTCGCTCATGCTCATGGACGAGCCGTTCGGCTCGGTCGACGCCCAGACCCGCGAAGACCTGGAAGACCTCGTGCTGAAGGTGCGCGGCCACCACCAGATGACGATCGTGCTCATCACCCACGACATCGACGAGAGCGTCTACGTCGGCGACCGCGTCGTGGTGTTGTCGAAGGCGCCCGCGCACGTGGTCGGCGACCTCAAGGTCGACCTGCCCGAGCCGCGCGACCAGATCACCACCCGCGAGCACCCCGACTTCGTGCACCTTCGCGCCGAGGTCGGCCGTCTGGTGCGCGGCCACGCCGCCACCGTCTGACGCGCGGGCGGGCGCCCGGCCTCAGCCACGGGTGCGGCGGACGCGGCCGCCGTCACGTCGACGGGCGCGCGCGGATCGGGATGCGCGCGCCCGGTGCGCGTCCGGCTATACCGGTGTGTGGGAGTGGCGGGTGAGCGCGTGCTCCACCAGCGTGATCAGGGTGGATTTCACCATGTCGCGCTGGCGGGCGTCGAGGCGGACGATCGGGATGTGACCGCCGACGGACAGGGCCTCGCGGATCTCGTCCTCCGCGTGGGCGAACTGGCCGTCCCAGCCGTTGATGCCGATGACGAAGGGCAGCTTGGCCTCTTCGAAGTAGTCGATGGCGGGGAAGCTGTCCGCGAGACGGCGCGTGTCCACCAGGACGACGGCGCCGATCGCGCCGCGCACGAGGTCGTCCCACATGAACCAGAACCGGTGCTGTCCGGGGGTGCCGAACAGGTAGAGGATCAGGTCGCGATCCAGCGACACACGTCCGAAGTCCATCGCCACGGTGGTGGTCGTCTTGTTCGGCGTGAGCGAGACGTCGTCGACGTGGGCCGAGGCGTCCGTCATGACCGCTTCCGTGGTGAGCGGCAGGATCTCCGAGACCGCTCCTACGAACGTCGTCTTCCCCACGCCGAAGCCACCGGCCACGACGATCTTCGTCGAGGTCAGACCGGGGCTAGAGCCTGCGAAGTCCACTGAGCACCCTTTCGAGCAAGTTGAGGTCCGGCTTTCCCGCGTCCAGCGCAGGCTGGTGCACGCGGATCAGGCCCTCCGACGCCATGTCGGCGATCAGCACCCGGACCACACCAAGGGGCTGGCGTAAAAGGGCGGAGATCTCGGCAACCGACCGGACGTTCCGGGTCAGCTGAATGATCGCCTGATACTCCGGACTCAGTAGGGAAATGTCTTGGTATTCCGACGTCACGGAGGACACCAAAGCCTCCATGGCGAACTTCATCCGCGGCGCGGTGCGCCCCCCGGTCACGGCATAAGGCCGTACCAGGGAGCTCGGCTTCTGCGGACGAGGGGCCGCCGGATGCGGCGGAGTGCTATCACCAGCCCAACCCTGACCTGACACCATGATCTCCTGTCACCGCCCGCTAGCGGGGGCGGGCCGCTTGCAGCTCAGCGCGTACGGCCGGGGTGAGCACCTGACCGGCCCGCTCGACCAGCAGCGTCATCTGGTACGCCACGAGGCCCATGTCACAGTCGGGAGCCGCCAGGACGGCCAGACAGGACCCGTCGCTGATGGACATGATCATCAACAGCCCGCGCTGCATCTCGATGACGGTCTGGGTGACCATGCCGCCCTCGAAGACCCGCGCGGCGCCCTGCGTCAAACTGATCACGCCCGAGGCGACCGCGGCGAGCTGGTCGGCCCGGTCCTTGGGGAAACCCTCCGAGAAGGCCAGCGGCAGGCCGTCGGACGACACCACGACGGTGTGCGCGACGCCCGGCACGTTGTTCACGAAGTCGGTGATCAGCCAGCTGATGCCACGCGCTCCCTGGCTCATCTCTCTCATTTGTCCTCCTCATTCTCTTCGCCGCGGGTGAACGCGCGGCCTTGCCGCACTCCCTGCTGGAAGCTGGAGAGCCTGCTGCGCAACCGCTCGGGCGAGATCTGCGGCGGTGGTGACGTGGGCTGCGGCTCGGCGAGACTGGCCGTACCGGGCACGAGGTTGGCCTTCGGCACCCGGCGCGGCAGGCCCGAGGACGTCGTGCCGGCCTGGGCAGGCTGCGCGGCGGCCTGGGCCGCCTGGAAACCGGAGTCGGCGGGCGAGGACCACGTCGCGCCGGCGCCCGACTGGCCGGGCTTGCGCTGCGGCAGCCCGGAGCGGCCCACCGCCGGGGCGGCGGGCGGCGCGGCGGGCGGCGCGGCCGCCGGAGGGTCGGCGGGCACGGCCGGGTGCACGGCGGTGATCTCGTGCTCCTGCTCCTGCTGGCGCAGCTGCTCGGGGTCGGGCCTGCGGAACCAGTCCGAGCCGACGGACGAGAAGATCGGCAGGAACTCCTCGCTCTGCTCCTCCAGGGGCGAGGTGCGCACCACGGGGAGCGGGCCGGTCAGGTCCTGGGAGGAGTAGTCACCCTGGCCGAACGGGCCGTAGGCGCCCGGACGGCTCTGCTCGAACTGGTCGGCGGGCTTGGGCTCCTCCGCGCCGAACCCCGGAAGGTCGCCGAACGCCGCCCGGTAGGGCTCCTCGCCGAACGCCGAGGGGGCCGGCCGGTCGACCGACTCGAACAGGGACCGTCGCGGCGGCTCGTCGCCGAAGGCCGACTGGCCGAGCGAGGTGTCGCCGAAGGACGGCGAGCCGAAGGAGGACCAGCGGGGCTCCTCCGTCCCGCTCTGCGGCGGCTCGGTGGCGAAGGACGGCCAGCGGGGCTCGTCGTCCTGCAGCGGCGGCGGCTGCTCGGCGAAGGAGGGCCAGCGCTGCTCGCCCCACGGGGACTGGGCCTGCGGCTGCGGCTCGGGCGGGGCCGCGGGCGGCTCGTCGGCGAAGAACGGCTTGGGCGCGTCGCCGTAGGACGGCTTCGGCTCCTCGCCGAAGAACGGCTTGGGCTCGTCGACGAAGGACGGCTTGGGCTCCTCGGCGAACGACGGCCAGCGCGGCTCGTCCCGGGCCGGCTCCTCGCCGAAGGATCCCCAGCGGGTCTCCTCCTGGGCCGACTCGTCGGCGAAGGACGGCCAGTTGCCGGTGCCCGGCGCGGGCAGCGAGCCCGGCCACTGCGTGTCCAGCACCCGGTCGGCCGCGTCCGGCGCGGAGACGTGGCCGCCGTTCTGGGCGGCTTCGGCGGGCGGAGGGGCGACGCCGAACTGGCTCGGGTCGAACGTGGTGAACGCCTCGTACTGGCTGCCGGCCTGCTGCGGCATGCCGGCGCCGCTGCTGATGAGCATGTCGGGCATCATCACCAGCGCGCTCAGGCCGCCGGTCTCCCGCATGCTGAGCTGGACGCGGATGCCGTGGCGCAGCGCCAGGCGGCCGACCACGAACAGGCCCATGCGCCGGGAGACGCCGACGTCCACGACGGGCGGGTTGGCCAGGCGCCAGTTGGCCTCGGCGAGCTCCTCGGGGCTCATGCCGATGCCCAGGTCGTTGATGGAGATCATGACGCCGCCGTCGGCGGCCACGCTGGAGACCTCGACCTTGCTCTCGCGCGGCGAGAAGGAGATCGCGTTCTCGATCAGCTCGGCGAGCAGGTGGACGGCGTCGGTGACGGCCGGGCCCACGATCAGCGTGCCGGACGGGATCTTAATCTGGACCCGCTCGTAGTTCTCGACCTCGGACAGCGAGGCGCGGGCGATGTCGACCAGCGGCACCGGCTCGCTCCACTTGCGCGCGGCCTCCTGGCCGGCGAGGACCAGGAGGTTCTCGCTGTTGCGGCGCATGCGGGTGGCCAGGTGGTCGAGGCGGAACAGGTTCGCGAGCCGCTGCTCGTCCTCCTCGCCCTGCTCCAGGCCCTCGATGAGCTGGAGCTGCCGTTCGACCAGCGTCTGGCTGCGGCGGGAGAGGTTGACGAACATGGCGTTGACGTTGGCGCGCAGCTTGGCCTCGTCGCCGGCCAGCCGGAGCGCCTCGCGGTGGACCTCGTCGAAGGCCCGCGCCACTTCACCGATCTCGTCACGGGTGTTGACGCCGACCGACGGCACTTCGGGCACCTGCGCGCCCTCGCCCGACTCGCGCAGGATGCGGACGGTCTCCGGCAGCCGGGTGGTGGCCACCTGGAGCGCCTCGGCGCGCAGCCGGCGCAGCGGGCGGACCAGCGAACCGGCCACCCGGGTGGTGATGATCAGGACGAGCAGCAGCAGGACGAGGATGGTCGCGCCGCTGATGATGGCGTTGCGCTGCTCGGTGTCGCTCAGCTCGCGGGCCCTGGTCACGATCTTGGTGGCCAGCGCGTCCTCGACCTTGCGCATGGTGTTGCCGGCCAGGGTGGTGCTGTCGTACCAGCGGCTCAGGTCGCGGGCGGAGGTGACGTCGAGGTCCCGGATCCGGTTGTACTCGCGGACCTGGGCCAGGGCGCGCTGCCGCATGGCGTCGGCGCGGTCGATGTCCGGGCCGCGCATGCCCTTCTGGTACGCCCTCAGGTCCGCCGGGTCGGCCTCCCGCTCGAAGGCGGTCAGCTCGGCCTGCTGGCGGCTCCACGAGCCGAGGAACTCCGACAGGTCGTCGTAGTCCAGCTCACGCTCAATGAGCGCGATCATGAGAATGGCCTGCTGCCTGGAGACTTCTTCCTTGACCCGCTCCAGCGAGCCGAGGGCGGCCACGTCACCCTGGAGGTCGTCGTCGTTCACGCCGTCGCCCAGGTCGCCCTGGATCGCGGAGAAGACGCCGATCATCGTGGTGTACGTGGTGATCGCGGCTCGCGGGGGCACGCCCTCGGCCACCATCGACGTGCGGAGGCTGTCGAGGCCGGTGAGCCACCGGCGCATGTTGTCCACACCGTCGCGGATACGGGTCGAGTGCGCGGCGTCGATGGCGTTCGCCGAGGCCAGCACCTTCTTCTTGGCCGCGTCGACGGCCGCGCGCTGGGTCTTGAGCTGGACGAAGCGCCCCGCCTTCGACTGGTCGGTGACGTACCACGCGGTGAGCGTGCGCTCCTTGGCCAGCTCGTGGTTGAGCCCGCCGATGCGCTGCACCAGCTCGGCGACCTGGGTCAGCCGGCGGTACTCGGAGCTCGTCCCGATGGCGTTGGCGAGCTGCACGCCCGCGAGGAGCACACCCACGATGGTGGGGATGAGGATCAGCGCGATCAACCTCGAGCGCACACGCCAGTTCCCCAGCCGGAACCTTCCGCCTGTGTACTCCCCTGACCTCGTGTGCCTGGGGTTTTCCGTCCTCACTGACTCTCGCTACCTCTCGCCGGTACGTGCTCGAAAGAAATCAGACACGCGTGTGGCGCATGGGATTCTGTCCGGCTGGGTAATTGGAACACAGTCCGTACCAGACGGCCAACCGTACATTTCCCACTAAATGCACCCAAAGCGGCACTTTGGGCGTCATATCGCCGTACACGTTTTCAGGCGGGCCGGAACGAATCCCGCTCCACGGGTGCCGCGTGCTTGACCATCAGGTGACGCGTCACCGAATACTCCTGCACCGCCTCCTGGCTCATGTCCTTGCCGAACCCGCTGCCCTTCACGCCGCCGTGCGGCGCCTCGCTGGCGATCGGCAGATGATCGTTCACCCAGGTCACGCCCACGTCGAGCCGGTGGGACACACGCATCGCCCGCGCGACGTCGCGCGACCACACCGACGAGGCGAGCCCGTAGGGGGTGTCGTTGGCCAGCCGGACGGCCTCGTCCTCGCCGTCGAACGGCAGCGCCACAAGGACCGGTCCGAAAAGTTCACCTTGGACGATCTCGCTGTCCTGTGCGACATCGGTCACAAGCGTCGGCGGGTAGAAGAACCCGGGCCCCTCGACGGGCGCGCCGCCGTGCACGATCCGTCCGCCCGAGCGCGACACGAAGCCGTGCACGCGCTCGCGGTGGGCGGCCGAGATCAGCGGGCCGATGTCCGTCGCCGGGTCCCAGGGGTCGCCCACGGTGATCTCGGCGAGCGTCGCCCGGATGGCCTCCACGGCGTCGTCGTAGATCTCGCGCGCGACGTAGACGCGGGTGGCCGCGGTGCAGTCCTGGCCGGTGTTGTACGTGGCGCCCATGGCCACGCCGCGGGCCATCTCAGCCAGGTCGGCGTCCTGGAAGACCAGGGCGGGCGCCTTGCCGCCGAGTTCGAGGTGCACCCGCTTGAGCGTGGCCGCCGCGCCGGTCATGACCGCCCGGCCGGTGCCGGTCGAGCCGGTGACGCTGACCATGTCCACGCCCGGGTCGGTGACCAGCGCCTGGCCGACCTCGGCGTCGCCGGTGACCGCCTGGACGAGCCCTTCCGGCGCGCCCGCCTTGGCGAACAGCTCGGCCAGTCGCAGCGTCGTGCGCGGCGTCTGCGGCGCCGGCTTGATGACCACGGCGTTCCCGGCGGCCACGGCCGGGCCGACCTTCCACACCGCCATGACGAACGGGAAGTTCCACGGCGCGATCGACCCCACCACCCCGACCGGACGGCGCAGCAGCACCGAGGTGTAACCGGCGCTGAACACCCCGGCGCCCGACCCTTCGAGCGAACGGGCGGCGCCGGCGAAGAAGCGCAGGTTGTCGACGGCGAAGGGCAGCTCGCCGTCCCTGAACACGGCCGCCGGCTTGCCGGTCTCCTCCACCTCCAGCCGGGTCAGCTCCTCGGCGTCGGCCTCCACCAGGTCGGCCAGGCGCAGCAGCAGCCGCTGACGCTCGGCGGGGGTGGTCTGCGCCCACTCCTCGAACGCGCCCCGGGCGGTCCGGACGGCCGCCGCCACGTCGGCCACCGGTGTGTCCGGGATCTCGGCGCACGGGAGGCCGGTGGCGGGGTTGATCAGTTCACGCATGGAAAGTCCTCGAAATCCCTACTGGCCGAGCTGTTCGATCAGGTCGGCGGCCTTGCGCAGGCCGTCGCGGCGGCGGATCTCCTCGCCCGCCGCGGCGAGCCTCGCGCGCATCTCGGTGTCGCCGAGCAGGCGCTCCACGGCGCCGGTCAGCTCCTCGTCGGTGAAGGTGTAGGTCGAGAGCCTGACACCGTAGCCCAGCTCGTCCACCCGCTGGGCGTTGTCGTACTGGTCCCAGAACAGCGGCAGCACGATCATCGGCTTGCCGAAGTGCGCCGCCTCGGTGGTGGTGTTGTTGCCGCCGTGCGTGATGACCAGGTCGCACAGCGGGATGATCTTCGTCTGCGGCAGGAACTCGGCGCCGTACATGTTGTCGGCGAGCTTGATCTCCTCGTGCAGCGGGCCCTTGGAGACGATGTACTGGTGCCGCGTGCCGGCCAGGATGTCGATCACACGCTGCATCAGCTCCACGTCGGAGGAGCCGAGCGAGCCGAGCGAGAAGTAGATCAGCGAGCCGTCGTTGCGCTGGAAGGGCAGCGTGAAGTCCTCGTCGGTCTCGCGCACCGAGGAGTCGAGCCGGTGCCAGCTCGGGCCGAGCGGGCGGGCGTCGGTGTAGTCGAGGATCTCGGGGAAGACGTAGAGGTTCAGGTCGCCCTCGTGAATGAAGTCCAGGTCGGGCAGCGGGGCGGTGCCCTGCTCGACGCACCACTCGTTGAAGGCCGTCCAGATCTCGCGGTGGGTGCGGTCGTACTCGGCGCGGAAGGCGCCCCAGTCGGAGCGGTCGCCCGCGGGCAGGCCGGAGAAGACCGGCGCGACGTTCTCGCCGCGCACCTCCAGCGGGTTGCAGGAGACGATCCGGACGAACTTCTTGCCCGCCGTGAGCAGCGCCGGGAACGTGATCACGTTGTCCTCGACGATCACGTCCGGGTTCACGCGCTCGATGATGGCCTTGAGCTGCGGCTCGCAGTACTTGGCGCCGTCGATGAGGGAGTCCCAGATGGGCTTGGTGACGGTGTCGAGCTGCTCCAGCGTGCTCTTGCGGTACTCCGGCGCGGTCTCGCGGATGAAGTCCTTCCAGAACTGGCCGGCGTCCTGCTCCTCGGCGTTCTCGGGCGGCGGGGCCAGGTCGACGAGGTCCTCCTCGAAACCGAGCGCTTCGAGCTTGCCCTTCCAGGACGACTCCGCGGCGAAGACGACGCGGTGCCCGCGACGGCGGAGAATGTCGCCGACGCCGATGCAGTTGTTCGTGGGGCCGTACGCGCTCTCTGGCATGAACAGGATGGTGAGGGACATCGTGAACTCCGGGGGAACTCGTCAAATTGAAGAGGAATTCAAATACTCATCTAGCGTGAAGCGCAAGTTAAGTGCACTATGGTCACGGCCGATCTGAATGGTGACCAAACGCACGGGGGGTGGTGGTCGTGGCCCAGCGCAAAAGCCGTAGTGACCGGCGCATCGACTTGATCGAGGCCGCGCGCCGAGCCATCATCCGCCACGGGATCGACGGTGTACAGCTCTCGCACGTCGCCGAGGAGGCCGGTCTGACCTCCGGAGCCGTGCTCTACCACTACCCCGACCTGGGCGAACTGCTGGTCGAGTCGCAGCACGCGGGCATGGAGCGGTTCTACGAGCTGCGCATGCGCCGCCTGGCCGACTTCACCGACCCGGTCGAGAAGCTGGTCGTCACGATCCGGTCGGGGTTGCCGACCGGGCCGCTCGACCCCGACGTCCGCCTGCTCAACGAGCTGGGCGGCGCCGCGGGCCGCAACCGGGTCTACGGCGTGCTGCTCACCTCGCTGTACGACCGCCAGGTGTCGATGTACCAGGCGATCCTGGACACCGGGGCAGCGCTCGGGGTCTTCCGGCTGACGGCCGACTCCGTGACCATCGCGCGCAACCTGGTGGCCCTGGAGGACGCCTACGGCTACCGCATCACCGCCAGGCACCCGCTGATCGGCCCCGACGAGGCGGCCGAGCTGATCCTGTCGTACGCGCGGGCGGCGACGGGCAACGACCTGGCTCATTGATCGACCGCCATGATGACGGCGTCCTGGGCCTCCCAGCGCACCTTCACCTTGGCGCCCGGCTGCACCGTGCTCGCCCCCTGCACCGCGGCGAGCACGGGCTTGGCCCGTCCCGGCACGTCCACCGAGATGTGCGAGACACCGCCGTAGAAGCTCACGTCCAGGACGCTGCCCTTCAGGCCCCTCGCCGCGCTCTCGTCGGCCAGCTCGATCTTCTCGGGCCGCACCGCGAGCAGCGCCTTGCTGTCGGCGGCCAGGTCTTCGAGCGGCGTGCCGGCCAGCATGCCGAACTCCTCGCTCTTGATCCCGTCCAGGCCGGTGCAGACGCCCTCGAAGAGGTTGTTCGCCCCGACGAAGTCGGCCACGAACGGCGAGCGCGGGCGCTCGTACAGGGCCACGGGGGCGTCCACCTGGCGCACGCTGCCGCTGTCGAAGACCGCGATGCGGTCGGCCAGCGACATGGCCTCCTCCTGGTCGTGCGTGACGACCACGAAGGTGATGCCGACCTCGCTCTGCAGCCGCTTGAGCTCCAGCTGCATGTCCGCGCGGACCTTCTTGTCCAGGGCCGACAGCGGCTCGTCGAGCAGCAGCAGCCGCGGCCGCTTGACGATGGAACGGGCCAGCGCGACCCGCTGCCGCTGGCCGCCGGACAGCTGCGCGGGCTTGCGCGAGGCGTGCGCCGACAGGCCCACCGTCTCCAGCACCTCGCCGACCCGCTGCTTGACCTCCTGCCGGGGCAGCTTCTCCCGCTCCAGGCCGTAGGCCACGTTCTTGGCCACGGTCATGTGCGGGAACAGCGCGTACGACTGGAACATGAGGCTGATCGGCCGCCGGTTGGGCTGCTTGGACAGCAGGTCCTCGCCGTCGAGCGTGACCGTGCCGGCGTCCGGCGACTCGAACCCGGCGATGATGCGCAGCAGCGTGGTCTTGCCGCAGCCGGAGGGCCCGAGCAGGGCGAAGAACTCGCCCTGCTCGATCTCCAGCGAGACGCCGTCGAGCGCGGTGACGTCACCGAACCTGCGGGTGACCCCGTCAATCCTGAGCACGTGATTTCCCGATCTTGGTCATCCGCTGCCCGGCAATCACCGCCGTGAAGCTCACGAGGAGCAGGATCGCGGCCAGCGCGTTGATCTTCGGGGTCACCCCGAAACGAACCATTGAGTAGATGACGATCGGCAGCGTCGGCTCGGCGTTGCCGATCGTGAAGAAGGCGATCACGAACTCGTCCAGCGACAGCGTGAACGCCAGCAGCGCCCCGGCGACGATCCCGGGCACCAGCTGTGGCAGCGTGACCTTCATGAACGTGACCACCGGCCCGGCCCCCAGGTCGCGCGAGGCCTCCTCCAGCGAGGTGTCGGCGTTGGTGAGCCGGGTGCGCACCACCGCCGCGACGAACGCCATCGAGAACACGGCGTGCGCGATGGTCACCGTGGGCAGGCCGAGCGCGAACTGGGCGTCCCACTGGGCCAGGAAGGTGTTGATCAGGGCGTACAGGACCAGCAGCCCGATCCCGAGCACCAGGTCGGGCAGCACGGCCGGCATGAGCGAGATCGCGTCGAGGAGCTTCGACTTGGTGTACCGGGCCAGGCCGACGGCCAGCAGCGTGCCGAGCACGGTGGCGATCGCCGTCGAGCCGAGGGCCACGATCAGCGTGTTGACCAGGCCCTCCCGGATCTTCTCGTCGGCGGCCAGCTCGCCGTACCACTTGAGGCTGAAGCCCTCGTAGGTGTAGGCCGACTTGCCGGAGTTGAAGGACATGACGACCAGGACGATGATCGGCACGTACAGGAAGGCGTAGGTCGCCCAGAAGGGCACGTACAGCAGCTTGGGTCTACGCACGGCGGGCCGCCCACGCCTGCACCAGCAGCAGCAGGATCAGCACCGCGATCAGCGCGAGCACCAGCGCCGAGCCGAACGGCCAGTCGCGCGCGACCAGGAACTGGTTGCGGATCAGGTTCCCCACCATGATGGACTTGTTGCCGCCGAGCATCTCGGGGATGACGAAGTTGCCGAAGCTCGGCACGAACACGAACATCGCCCCGGTCAGCGCGCCGGGCAGGGTGAGCGGCAGCGTCACCTTCCGGAACGTGGTGAACGCCGAGGCCCCGAGGTTCGCCGACGCCTCGCGCAGCTGCGGGTCGAGCTTCTCGATCGAGGAGTACAACGGCAGCACCATGAGCGGCAGGTACGAGTAGAGCAGCCCGGTGACGATCGCGCCCTGGGTGTACAGCAGCTCCATCTCCTTGCCCAGCAGGTTGCTGAGCAGTCCCTGGCTGCTGAGCATGATGATCCACGCGTAGACGCGGATGATGAAGTTCGTCCAGAAGGGCAGCACGACCGCCACCAGGGCGATCGTCTTCCACTTCGACGGGAGCTGGGCGATCAGGTACGCCGTCGGGTAGCCGAGCAGCAACGCGATCACCGTGGCGATCGTCGCCATCTTCAGCGAGTCGCCGACGACGTTCAGGTAGAGGGAGTCGAACAGACGCTGGAAGTTCTCCAGCGTGAACTCGTAGACGATGCCCCCGAAGCGCCCCCGCTGGAAGACGGTGTAGCTGAGCACCAGCGCCAGCGGCACGAGAAGGAGCACGACCAGGTACGTCAGACCTGGCGAAAGGAAAACGAACGCGCCCAGCCGGCGACCCCGCGTGCGGGACACCGGCCGGGCCTTGACCTCGGATCTCACTGCACCAACGACTATCCGGCCGTGACTTCCTGCGACAGGCGGCTGAACTTGGTCGACGCCTGTCCCAGGTCGATGATCGACTCACCGTTGAGCAGTTCCGCCGGCTTGATGTCCAGCAGCGAGCCCTTGGGGATGGTCACCTTGTCCATGGCGGCCTTGTTGGGGACCTTGTAGTTGATGTTCTCGGCCGCCCAGCGGTGGATCTCCGGGTCGAGGATCATGTTGATGAAGGCGTGGGCCGCCTCCTTGTTCTTGGAGGACTTCATGATCACCATGGTGTCCACCCAGAGGTCGCTGCCCTCCTTCGGCACCACGAACTTGATGTTCTGCTTCTCGTCCGTGGTCGGGCACCAGCCGTCCCACGCCTCGACCATGATGGCCTCGCCGGACTTCAGCCGGTCGCCGAAGGTGGTGTCGTCGTAGCGCAGCAGGTGCGGCTTCTGCGAGACCAGGAGCTCCTTGGCCTTGGCGATCTCCTCGTCCTTCTCGGTGTTGACCGAGTAGCCGAGCGCCTTGAGCGCGGGCAGGACCAGCCAGCGCTCGGTGGTCATCATGGTGACCTTCTTCTCGGCCCAGGAGGCGGGCTTGAGGATGTCGTTCCAGCTCGTCGGCGGCGTCTTCACCAGGTCGCTGCGGTAGCAGATGCCGGTGGTGCCCCAGGTGTAGGGCACCGAGTACTTGTTGCCCTTGTCGTAGGAGAGCTGGGTGGCCTCGGGGTAGAGATTGGCCAGGTTGGGGATCAGCTCGGCGTGGATGGGCTCCAGCAGGCCCTGGGCGTTGAGCGCCTGGGCGTACTGGCCGGACACGAAGGCCACGTCGATGCCGCTGTCGCCGGAGGCGGTCAGCTTGGCCATCGCCAGCTCGTTCGTGTCGTGGTTGGTGATCCCCATCTCCTTGACCTTGAGCTGCTGCTTGACCTTCTCGGGCAGCTCCTCCGGGGTGTAGCCCGGCCAGACGGTCACCTGGAGCGACTGCTTGGTCAGGTCGGCGTTGGGCTGGAGCTGTTCGGCCTTTGCCGCGGTCGTGCCGTCTGAGCTGCTCGACGACCCACCGCCGCACGCCGCGACGGCTAGCGCGAGGCCGGCCACCGCCACGGCGGCCGGAAGACGACGGGTGAACCGGTTACGGGACACGGCCGCTACTCCTTCTGGTGCTGAGGATTGAGGGGTCGCGCGACCTTACTGGACACGGCAGACCAGAGCAGGAGTGTTGCAGCAGAAATCAACATGAGCAAGACTTTTCCCGACATTGCTACCAGGAAGTTTGATCAGAGTGTTGAATCGAGATTCAATAACGGAGTCGCCTCATCCCGGTCCGTGAGGGACCTCTCACCTCGCGTACGGACCGCCTTTGGGCCGCGCTCTTCGCGCCATCTCTCCCAGCCGTAATCTATCGGCTCGGGAGCGCGCGAACCCTGGCGGGTGCTCAGGAAACGGGTGAAGGATCAGGATCCGCTCAGAGCGGGATGCCGGTCGTCGCCACACCGTGCGGACCCCGCCGGAAGAGGGCTCGCCCGGGGGGTCAGGGGCCGCCGGAGGCAGCACCGGGAGCAGGGCCGTACGCTCCTGGGCGGCGCAGATGCTTTTCCCCTAATGCGATGACGGGCCCCGAAGAGGGCGAAGTTGCAGCGGTAATCAACATGAGCGAGACTTCCTTCCACACGTCGATCGGGAACCATGGTCAATCTGTTGAACTGGGATTCAATTGCGCCCCGGCTCGCCGCCCTCGCGGCGGAGCCCGTCTCCGACCGGGATCACGGCCTGTCCACGAGCCTGCTGCGGGCGCTGGCGCACGACCCGCCGCACCCGTTCGCCGTCCGCCGGTTCCTTGACCTTCCCGCCCTCGCGGCGACAGCCGACGAGCGCGGGTTCGGGCCGCACGTCGACCAGACCAACCACTCGGTCGTGGTGGACGAGCGGATGGTGGTGAAGTGGCTGGCCCCGCCGGTCCCGCTCCCCCACCCGACGCCCGAGATCTTCGCCCACCTCGTCGAGGTCGGCTTCACCGGCACCGCGCCCCCGTACCTGGCCCTGACCCGCGCGTCGGACGCCGGCGAGGAGCTGCTCGCGCTGGTGACGGGCTACCTGCCCGAGGCGCGCGACGGCTGGGAGTGGTGCGTGGACGAGGCCGAGTCGGGCGGCACGGAGTTCGCCCCCGAGCTCGGCCGGCTGGCCGCCGACCTGCACGTCGCGCTGTCCACCCTGCCCGGCGGCTCGTCCGCGCGGCAGGCGGACCCGGCGGCGCGGGCCGCGGACGCGCTGGCCGAGGCGCTCGCCCTCACCGGCGGCGCCGACGGCGAGTGGCTGGCCGCGCGGGCCGGCGCCCTGGCCGGCGAGCTGGAGCCGCTGCGCGCGGGCTTCGCGGGCCCGGTGATCAGGATCCACGGCGACCTGCACGTGGGCCAGGTCCTGCGGTGGCGCGACGGCTACGCCGTGATCGACTTCGACGGCAACCCGACCGTGGCCGACACCGTCGTGCGCCAGCCGGCCGCCAGGGACGTCGCCCAGCTCACCACGAGCCTGGAGCACGTGGCCCAGGTCGCCGTCAAGCGCCGGGGCGCCCCGCCCGCCCACGCCGCGGCCTGGGCGGCGCGGGCCCGCGCCGGCCTGCTGGCCGCCTACCGTGACCGCCTGTCCGGCCTGGGCCGGTCCGACCTCCTGGACGAGACCCTGATCCGCCCGTTCGAGGTCGAGCAGGAGTGCCGCGAGCTGATCTACGCCGCCCGCCACCTGCCCCGCTGGCGCTACGCCCCCATGGGCGTGCTGCGCACCTGGTACCCCGAGGAGAACCTGCCGTGAATCCCGAGCTCTACCTGGCCGACCTGGAGGCCAAGCCCGCCGCCCTGGCCGCCCTCGCCGACGGGCTGCGAGCGGCCGACCCCTTCGCCGGGCTGCCCGAGGGCGTGCGCCGGGTGCTGTTCCTCGGCATGGGCAGCTCCCGGTACGCCGCCGGGGTGGCGGCCCTGCGCCTGCGCGCGGCCGGCGTGGACGCCTACGCCGACTACGCCTCGGCCGCGGCGACCTACCCGGCCGGGCCGGACACGCTGGTCGTGCCGATCTCGGCCACCGGCGGCAGCCGCGAGACCCTCGACGCCCTCGCCCGCTACGCCGGGGGCCCGTCGTACGTGGCCGCGATCACCAACGTGCCCGGCTCGCCCGTCACCGAGGCGGCCGACCTGGTCGTCCCCATGGGCGCGGGCGAGGAGCGCGGCGGCGTGGCCTGCCGGACGTTCCAGCACACGCTGGCCCTGCTGCTGGCGCTCGAAGCCCGGCTCACCGGGGCGGGAGGCGACCTGCCCGCGCTGCTCACCCGGGCCGCCGAGGCCACCCGCGACCTCCTGGACCGCCGGGACGAATGGCTCCCGCTGACCATGGAGCTCCTGGACGGACCCGACGGCGTCCACACGATCGCCCCCGTCGAGCGGCTCTCGTCGGCCGAGCAGTCGGCGCTGATGTTCCGCGAGGGCCCGCGCCGCGCGGCCGACGCCTGCGAGGCGGGCGACTGGTCGCACGTGGACGTCTACCTCACCAAGACCCTCGACTACCGGGCGCTGCTCTTCCCCGGCTCCCGCTACGACGAGCAGGCCATGGACTGGGTGCGCCGGCGCGGCTCCACGGTGATCTCCGTGGGCGGCGAGGTGAAGGACGCCGCGGCGGCGATCCGCTACGCGCACGACGACGACCCCGACGTGGCGCTGCTCACCGAGACGCTGGTGGCCGAGCTGGTGGCCGCGTACTGGTGGAACGCTCAGTAGGGGCGGGCGCCGATCACGTGCTCGACCAGGGTGATCAGGGTGTTCTTGACCGACTGGCGGGCACGCGCGTCCGTGCGCACGATCGGCACCTGCGGTGAGAGCGTGAGCGCCTCGCGCACCTCGCTCTCCACGTGCGGGAACCGCCCGTCCCAGCCGTTCAGGCCGACGACGAACGGCAGCCCGGCCTCCTCGAAGTAGTCGACGGCGGGGAAGCTGTCGGCCAGGCGGCGGGTGTCCACCAGCACGACGGCGCCGATGGCGCCGCGGACCAGGTCGTCCCACATGAACCAGAACCGGTGCTGGCCGGGCGTGCCGAACAGGTAGAGGATCAGGTCGCGTTCGAGCGAGACGCGGCCGAAGTCCATCGCGACCGTGGTGGTGGACTTGCCCGGTGTGTGCGCGAGGTCGTCGATGCCGGCCGAGGCGTCCGTCAGCACGGCCTCGGTCGTCAGCGGCACGATCTCCGACACCGCGCCGACGAAGGTGGTCTTCCCCACGCCGAACCCGCCCGCCACGACGATCTTCGTCGAGGTGAGCGCTGGGCTAGAGCCGGCGTAGTCCACTCAGGACCCTTTCGAGCAGCCTGCGGTCCGGCAGCCCGGCCTCCAGCTGCGGCTGGTAGACCTTGACCAGCCCGTCGGCCTCCATGTCGGCGACCAGCACCCGCGCGACGCCGAGCGGCACGGCCAGCAGCGCGGAGATCTCGGCCATCGAGCGCACCTGGCGGCACAGCTCGCTGATCGCGCGGTACTCGCGGGTATAGGTCATGCCGAGCCGGGCCGAGGTCGCCGACGAGACCAGCGCCTCCATGGCCAGGCCGGTGCGCGGCGCCGTCCTGCCGCCGGTGACGGCGTACATGCGCACCAGCGAACTGCGCTGGGGCTCCGGTTCCCCGTCATGCCATGATGCCAACGTCCACTCCCATCACCAGGGGCGCGCGGATGACAACTCCGCCCGTACGGCAGGGGTCAGCACCTGCCCCGTGCGTTCCACCAGAATCGTCATCTGGTACGCCACCAGGCCCATGTCACAGTCCGGCGCGGCCAGCACCGCCAGGCACGAACCGTCGCTGATCGACATCACCAGCATCAGCCCGCGTTCCATCTCCACCAGGGTCTGGGTGACGCCGCCGCCCTCGAAGACCCGCGCCGACCCCTGCGTGAGGCTGACCAGCCCGGCCGCGATGGCGGCGAGCTGGTCGGCGCGGTCCTTGGGGAAGCCGCGGGAGAAGGCCATCGGCAGGCCGTCGGCGGAGACGACCACGGCGTGGGCCACGCCGGGCACCTCCTCGACGAACGCGCTCACCAGCCAGTTGATGTCCCTGGCCCCCTGGCTCAGTTCCTTCATCAGTCCTCCTCTAGCTCGGCTCGGCCCTTGCGCACGCCCTGCTGGTAGCTGGCCAGCCGGCTGCGCAGCCGGTCGGGGGACGGCGGCGGAACCGGCGCGGGCGGCGGCTGGGGAACCGCGGTACCCGGTACCAGATTCGCTCGCGGCGTGCGCTTGGGCAGGCCGGAGTTCGTGGTGCCGCCTCTGGCGGGCTCGGCGGTCGTGTTCGCCGCCTGCCAGCCCTGGTCGGCGGGCGATGACCAGGCCGGGTCCCGCCGGTCGGCGGTCGGCGCGGCCTTGCTGAACCAGCCGCTCTCCTCGACCGAGGCGAAGATCGGCAGGAACTCGTTCCCGGCCGCCGGCTCGGCCCCGGCCGGCTCGGGCCCCGTGGCGAACGACGGGTACGACGCGCCGGACGCGGACGGCTCCGGCTGCGGCGGCTCGACCGACTGCGAGGAGGACGAGGTGAACCACGACGAATCGGACGCGGACGGCATGGGGTCGAACGACGGGTGCCCGTAGGCGGGCATCGGGGCCGTGGGCGGCGCGTACGGCTCGGCGTTCGGGAAGGGCTCGGCACTGTGGAAGGGCTCGGCGCTCTGGAAGGGCTCAGCACTTCGGAAAGGCTCGGCGCTTCGGAAAGGCTCGGCGTTCTGGAAGGGCTCGGCGCGTGCCTGGTCCGGGCGGCCCATGGCGGTCATGGCCGGGGCGTGCGCGGCCGCGGCCATCGAGCCGTGCAGGTGCCCGGCCACCGAGCCGGGGACGGCGGCGAGCAGCATCTCCGGGATCAGCACCATCGCGGTCAGCCCTCCGATGTCCTGGCGGCGGAGCTGCACCTTGATGCTGTGCCGCAGCGCGAGCCGCCCGACCACGAACAGGCCCATCCGCCGCGACACGGACACGTCCACGACCGGCGGGTTGGCCAGCCGCCAGTTGGCCTCGGCCAGCTCCTCGGGGGTCATGCCGATGCCGTTGTCGGTCACCGAGACCATCAGCCCGCCGCCGTCGATGCGGCTGCTGGAGATGATCACCTTGGTGTCCTTGGAGGAGAACGAGACCGAGTTCTCGACCAGCTCGGCCAGCAGGTGCACCACGTCGGTGACGGCCTGCCCGGCGATGGCGACGTCCGACTGCGCCTGGACGCTGACCCGGTCGTAGCTCTCGACCTCGCCGAGCGCCGCGCGCACGATGTCCATGAGCTCGACCGGCTCGCTCCACTTGCGGGCGGCCTCCTGACCGGCCAGGACCAGCAGGTTCTCGCTGTTGCGGCGCATGCGGGTGGCCAAGTGGTCGAGCTTGAACAGGTCACCGAGGCGCTCGTCGTCGCGCTCGCCGCGCTCCAGGCGCTCGATCAGGGTGAGCTGCCGTTCGACCAGGGTCTGGCTGCGCCGCGACAGGTTGACGAACATGGCGTTGACGTTGGAGCGCAGCCGCGCCTCGTCGCCGGCCAGCCGGACGGCCTCGCGGTGCACCTCGTCGAAGGCGCGGGCGACCTCGCCGACCTCGTCCTTGGAGAAGATGCCGATGGGCGGCACCTCGGCGTCGACCGCGCCGTCGCGCGACTCGCGCAGGTGCTGGACGAAGTCCGGCAGGCGGCGCCCGGCGATCTCCAGCGCCTCGCCGCGCAGCCTGCGCAGCGGCCGGACCAGCGACCGGGCCACGCCGGTGGTGATCAGCAGGACGGCGACCAGCAGCGCGAGCACCGCGCCCGCGATGACCAGCGCCCGCCGCTGCTCCTCGGCGCTGAGCGTGCCGCTGCGCGCCACGATCCCGGCGGCCTGGCGCTGCTCGACCTTGCGCATGGAGTCCACGACGACGTTGGAGGCGTCGAACCACTCCTTGGCGTCGTCGCGCTTGGCCAGGTCCAGCCCGCGCAGCGGCAGCGAGGCCGAGGCCCTGATGAGCACCAGCTCGCGCAGGAACAACATGCGGTCGGCGCTGCGGCCGTTGACGGTCTCGTCGAAGAAGCGGCGCTCGTCGGCGGTGGCCTCGGAAGCGAAGCCCCTGCGGTCGGCGGTCTCGGCGGACAGCTCGCCGAGGAAGCGTTTGAGCTGGTCCTGGCCGAAGGCGCCCTCGACGAGGACGGTGGTGAGCAGCGCCTGCTGGTAGGAGACGCTCTCCTTCGCCCTGGCCAGGCCGTCCAGCATGCGGGTCTGGCGGAACAGCTCGTCGTCGGAGCTGCCCTTGATCAGTTCGGTGTGGATGGAGAGAAGTTCGCCGATCACCGTCGTGTAGAGGTCGACCGCGGGGCCGGGCAGCAGGTCGGCGTCCATCGCCTGTTCGCGCAGCGAGGTCAGGTCGTCCAGGCGGCTGAGCATGTTCTCGATCTGGTCGGCGGTACGGCCCTCGACGTCGGCCAGGATCTGCTGGGCGGTGCCGCGTACCTCCCTGATGGCGACGTCCACCTGGTCCATCTGGGACCGGACGCCGCCGAGCCCGTTCACGGGCCGGTTCCTGGCGATGTACCAGGCGGTCTTGGCCCGCTCACCGGCGAGCTGGTGGGTCAGGTCGCCCACCTGCTCCGACAGCACGGCTAATCGGTTCGTCCGGTCGTAGTCGGCGGCGGCGCCCGTCGAGGACAGCACCTGGACGCCGCCCAGCAGCACGGCGGCGGCGGTCGGCACCAGGATGAGGGCGACCAGGCGCGCACGTACGCGCCAATTGCGCAGGCGCCAGTTGCCTTCGACGGCCTGTCGCTCGCCCAGCTGTGTTGTCACCGAACGCACCTCGCCCGAATCGGCGTATTTGTCAGGGCTGTGGCCCTTGAGAGAAATCAGCAAGTGCGGGTAATTGGAACACATCCTAAGCGGAGGTGGCCAGCCGCACATATCGGTGCGAAATTCAACTTCTGTGCCCAGTGGGACGAAAGCTGGAGCCCCATCTCGCCGTCTGTCCAACCAGAAATAACCCTCTATACATTCATATGTCCGGGTATGGGCGTTTAGCGCGTTCCAGGCGCATAACACGGGAGGAGCAGCCAGGTCTCTCCCAGGTCACAGCGTTGAGATTTGCGTTATTCACCGCATATGTTGAGCCCCGGCAATCGAGGAGGCGAGGGTGCGGGATTCTCCCGACAGCGCGGCTATCAGCGTCGAAGGGCTTTGGAAGATCTTCGGATCCAGGGCGCAAAAGGTGCTGGACAGCGAGGACAGACACCTCGACCCCGCCGCTCTGCGAGAGAAGACCGGTTGCACCGCCGCCGTCCGTGACGTGAGCTTCGAGGTGCGCCCCGGCGAGGTCTTCGTCGTCATGGGCCTGTCGGGAAGCGGCAAGTCCACCCTCGTACGCTGCCTGACCAGGCTCGTCGAGCCCACCGCCGGCCGCGTCAGCATCGGCGGCGAGGACGTCGGCCGCGCCTCCCCCGCCAAGCTGCGCGAGCTGCGCCGCCACCGGGTCAGCATGGTCTTCCAGCACTTCGGCCTGCTGCCGCACCGCAAGGTCATCGACAACGTCGCCTACGGCCTGGAGATCCAGGGCACCCCCAAGGCCGCCAGGCACGCGCGGGCCGCCGAGATCCTCACCCTCGTCGGCCTCGACGGGTACGCCGGCGCCTACCCCGACCAGCTCTCCGGCGGCATGCAGCAACGCGTCGGCCTGGCCCGCGCGCTGGCCGTCGATCCCCAGGTCATGCTGTTCGACGAGCCGTTCAGTGCGCTCGACCCGCTGATCCGGCGTGACATGCAGACCGAGGTGATCCGGCTCCACCGCGAGGTCGGCAAGACGATGGTGTTCATCACCCACGACCTGTCCGAGGCGCTCAAGCTGGGCGAGCGCATCGCCATCATGCGGGCCGGCTCGATCGTGCAGCTCGGCACGGCCGAGGAGCTGGTGGGCGCGCCGGCCGACGACTACGTGGCCGACTTCGTCCGCGACGTGCCACGCAGCCATGTGCTGACGCTGCGCTGGATCCGCCGCGCGCCCGAGCCCGGCGAGCCGCTGGACGGCCCCCAGCTCCCCGCCACCACCCTGGTCAAGGACGCCATCGCCGCGGCCTCGGCCTCCTCCCGCCCGATCCGGGTGATGGACGGCGACGAGCTGACCGGCGTCGTGGACCGCGTGGACCTGCTGTCCTTCCTCGCCGGCGCGGACGCCGCGGTGAGGGCAGGCGCGTGAGCACCACCGCGGTCAGCGCCCCCACCAGGCTCAAGATCCCCAGATGGGCCGGTCCCGCCGGGGTCGCGGTCCTGTTCGCCGTGGCGTACCTGGTCTTCCGCGGCACCGGCACGTTGCCGCACGACAAGGAGGCGCCGCAGTTCCTGGCGGTCACCGAGCTGCGCGAATGGATCGACGACCACCGGAACGAGAGCCCGCTCTTCCTGTACTTCCTCAACTACATCCGGCTGTTCGTCGACGGCGTCTACACCTTCTTCCAGACCGTGCTCACCGCCCTGAACTGGCCCGGTCTCATCGGCGTCCTGGCCGCGCTGGCCTGGCTGGCCGGCGGCCGGCGCATCGCGCTGCTCGCGGCGGCGGGTGTGGGCGCGTTCGGGGTGCTCGGCCTGTGGCAGTCGAGCGTGGACACGCTGGCGCTGGTCGCGGCCTCGGTGCTGCTGTCGCTGGCGGTCGGCGTGCCGCTCGGCGTCTGGGCCGGGCTGTCGGCACGGGTGCGCCGGGTGCTGACGCCGGTGCTCGACGTCATGCAGATCATGCCGACGTTCGCCTACCTGGCGCCGCTCGTGCTGTTCTTCCACATCGGCGCGCCGGCCGGGGCGATCGCGACCATGATCTACTCGATCCCGCCCGCCATCCGGATCACGGCGCTGGCCGTCGAGGGGGTCTCCGCCACGGCGGTCGAGGCGTCGGCGTCGCTCGGCGCGACCCGCCGTCAGACGCTGTTCAAGGTGCACCTGCCGCTGGCCCGCCCGACGATGGCGCTGGCGGTGAACCAGACCATCATGATGGCGCTGTCCATGGTCGTGATCGCCAACCTGATCTCGGCCCCCGGCCTCGGCGGCGACATCATCCGCGGCCTGTCGCGGGCCCAGGTCGGCATCATGCTCCCGGCGGGCCTGGCCATCGTGGTCATGGCCGTCGTGCTCGACCGCATGCTCATGTCGGTGGCCCGCCGCGAGGCACACGCGGCGCTCGGCCGGCCGGACCTGGTGGTCGCGGCGGCGCTGGCGGGCGTGGGAGTGGCGGCCGGGCTCGCGCTGCCGGCGGGCTGGCCCGACGGCCTGACGGTCACCTTCGCCGGCGCGGTGAACGACGCCGTCCGCTGGGCGGAGACGACCTGGTACCCGGTCACGACGTTCGTCAAGGATCTGACCTCGGCCTTCCTGCTCAACCCGCTGGAGGGCCTGCTCACCTCCGCCCCGTGGTGGCTGGTCGCCCTCGCGGTGCTGGCCCTGGCCTGGCGGGTGAGCGGGGTACGCCCGGCGCTGACCGCGCTCGGCTGCCTGCTGGCGATCGCGCTGCTCGGCGTGTGGGAGCACGCCATGCAGACGATGACCACGGTCGCGGTGGCGGTGTTCGTCACCCTGGTCGTCGGCCTGCTGCTGGGGGTGGCCGCGGCCCGCTCGCCACGCTACTCGGCCGTTCAGCGCCCGCTGCTGGACGCCGCCCAGACCATGCCCGCGTTCGTCTACCTGCTGCCGGCGCTGGCCCTGTTCGAGACGACCCGGTTCACCGCGATCTTCGCCTCGGTCATCTACGCGGTGCCGCCCGTGGTGCGCCTGGTCGAGGACGGCATCAGAGGGGTGCCCGGCACGGTCGTCGAGGCGGCCGCGTCGGCCGGCTCGACCCCGGGCCAGCTCCTGTGGAAGGTGCAGCTCCCGATGGCGCGGCGGGCCATCCTGCTCGCCGCCAACCAGGGCATCGTGATGACGCTGGCCATGGTCGTCGTCGGCGGCCTGGTCGGGGCGGGCGCGCTCGGCTACGACGTGGTCGTCGGCTTCTCCCAGCGCACGGATTTCGGCATGGGCTTCGTGGCGGGCATCGCGACCGTCCTGCTCGGAGTCATGCTCGACCGCATCACGCAGGGCGCCGACAGGCGCCCTTCCCCCCGAAAGAGGAAGCGCACATGAAGATTCGCCTGCTCGCAGGCCTGCTCGTTGTCGGCCTCACCGCCGTGGGTTGCGGCGGTGGCGCCAAGGTGGAGACCTCCCCCAGCTCCGCCGCCCCGTCGGCCGGCGCCGCCTCCGGCGCGGCGACGACGGGCACCGTCAAGATCGCGATCAACCCGTGGGTCGGCTACGAGGCCAGCGCGAACGTCGTCGCCTACCTGCTCAAGAACGAGCTCAAGTACGACGTGCAGCTGCCCGAGATCAAGGAGCAGGTCGCCTGGGAGGGCTTCGAGACGGGCGACGTGGACGTCATCATCGAGAACTGGGGTCATCCGGACCTGAAGAAGAAGTTCATCGACGAGAAGAAGGTCGCGCTCTCGGCGGGCTCCACCGGCAACAAGGGCGTCATCGGCTGGTACGTGCCCAAGTGGATGGCCGACAAGTACCCGGACATCACCGACTACAAGAACCTGAACAAGTACGCCGACCTGTTCAAGACGTCGGAGTCCGGCGGCAAGGGCCAGCTCCTCGACGGCGACCCGAGCTACGTCACCAATGACGAGGCCCTGGTCAAGAACCTGAAGCTGAACTTCAAGGTGGTGACCGGCGGCAGCGAGGCGGCCCTGCTCAAGGCGGCCGAGCAGGCGCAGGCGCAGAAGAAGGCGCTGCTGTTCTACTTCTGGACGCCCCACTGGCTGTTCGACAAGGTCGAGCTGACCCGGGTGAACCTGCCCCCGTACACCGAGGGCTGCGACGCCGACGCCAAGAAGGTCGCCTGCGACTACGCCGAGCTCGACCTCGACAAGATCGTCAGCAAGAAGTTCGCCGACACCGGCGGCAAGGCGTACGAGCTGGTCAAGAACTTCAGCTGGACCAACGAGGACCAGAACGCGGTCGCCAACGACATGACCAACAACGGCCTGACCGGCGAGCAGGCCGCCAAGAAGTGGGTCGAGGCCAACACCGCCAAGTGGCAGGCCTGGCTCCCCAAGTGACCCCTCTTGACCGCGTCTTCTCCGGCCGCCCGCCGGCGGGGCCGGCGAAGACGCGGTCGCGGAGACCTCTCATGCGAACCAAGAAGCTGGCCGGGCCGCTGCTCGCGGCCCTGCTCCTGACGTCCTGCTCCGGCGGCGCCCCCGAGACCGGGGTCGCGGCCAAGGGCACGGTCAACATCGACGTGCACGCCTGGGTCGGGTACGAGGCCCAGGCCGCCGTCCTGGCCTACCTGCTGGAGCACGAGCTGGGCTACAAGGTCAACACGCGCAAGAACAACGAGAGCGATTCCTGGCGCGATTTCGAATCCGGCAAGGTCGACGTGATCGTCGAGAACTGGGGACACAACGACCTGAAGAAGGAGTACATCGAGCAGAAGAAGGTGGCGCTGTCGGCGGGCCTCACCGGCAACAAAGGCGTGATCGGTTGGTACGTCCCCGAGTGGATGACCAAGAAATATCCCGACATAACCGACTACCGGAACCTGAACAAGTACGCACACCTATTCCGGACCTCCAAAACCGGAAATTTGGGTCAGGTACTCGACGGGGACCCGACATTCGTCACCAACGACGAGGTTCTCATCAAGAACCTCGGCCTCGATTACAAGGTCGTCTACTCCGGCAGCGAGGACGCGCTGATCAAGGCCGCGCAGTCGGCGGCCCGCACTCGCACGCCCCTGCTCATGTATTTCTACGAGCCGCAATGGCTGTTCACCAAGGTCAAACTGGTCAAGGTCAACCTGCCCCCGTACGCGGTCGGGTGCGACGACGTGCCCGCCAAGGTCGCCTGCGACTACCCGCCGTACCTGCTGGACAAGATCGTCAGCAGGCGGTTCGCCGAGCGCGGCGGGAAGGCGTACGAGCTGGTGCGCAACTTCACCTGGACCAACGACCACCAGAACGCCGTGGCCGCCGAGATGATCAACGGGAAGAAGTCCGCCGAGCAGGCCGCCCGGCAGTGGGTGGAGGAGAACAAGATCGTGTGGAAGGACTGGATCCCGCGTTGAGCTTCGACTTCGTCATCGTGGGCGGCGGCTCGGCCGGCTGCGCCCTGGCCAACCGGCTGAGCGCCGACCCGTCGGTGTCCGTGCTGGTGCTGGAGGCGGGCCGGCCGGACTACCTCTGGGACGTCTTCATCCACATGCCGGCCGCGCTGATGTTCCCCATCGGCAGCCGGTTCTACGACTGGAAGTACGAGTCCGAGCCAGAGCCGCACATGAACGGCCGGCGCATCTACCACGCGCGCGGCAAGGTCCTGGGCGGCTCCAGCAGCATCAACGGGATGATCTTCCAGCGTGGCAACCCGCTCGACTACGAGCGCTGGGCCGCCGATCCCGGCATGGAGAACTGGGACTACGCCCACTGCCTGCCCTACTTCAGGCGCATGGAGAACTGCCTGGCCGACCCCGGCTCGCCCTTCCGGGGCGGCGACGGCCCGCTGAAGCTGGAGCGCGGCCCGGCCCGCGGCCCGCTGTTCGAGGCGTTCTTCGAGGCCGTCCAGCAGGCCGGCCATCCGCTCACCGACGACGTGAACGGCTACCGCCAGGAGGGCTTCGCCGCCTTCGACCGCAACGTCCACCGGGGCCGCCGGCTCAGCGCGGCCCGCGCCTACCTGCATCCGGTGCGCCGCCGTCCCAACCTCACGGTCAGGACGCGGGCCCACGTGGAGAAGGTGCTCTTCGAGGGGACGCGGGCGGTGGGCGTCCAGTGCGGCGGCGAGCGCATCGAGGCGCGCGAGGTCGTGCTGTGCGGCGGCGCGATCAACACCCCGCAGCTCCTCCAGCTCTCCGGGGTCGGGCCGAAGGCGCTCCTGGAGTCCGTGGGCGTCCAGGTGGTCCACGACCTGCCGGGCGTCGGCGAGAACCTCCAGGACCACCTGGAGGTCTACGTCCAGCACGCCTGCACGCAACCGGTCTCGCAGCAGCCGTCGCTGGCGATGTGGCGGCGGCCGTTCATCGGCGCCGACTGGCTGTTCCTGCGGCGCGGCCCCGGCGCCACGAACCACTTCGAGGCGGGCGGGTTCATCCGCTCGAACGACGACGTCGCGTACCCGAACCTGATGTTCCACTTCCTGCCGATCGCCGTGCGCTACGACGGCTCGGCCCCGGCCGGCGGCCACGGCTACCAGGTGCACATCGGCCCGATGTACTCCGACGCCCGCGGCTCGGTGCGGATCCGGTCGGCCGACCCCCGCGACAAGCCCGCGCTGCGCTTCAACTACCTCTCGACCGAGCAGGACCGCCGCGAGTGGGTGGAGGCCGTCAGGCACGCCCGCGCCATCCTGTCCCAGCCCGCCTGGGCCGGCCTGGACGGCGGCGAGCTCTCCCCCGGCCCGGACGTACGGACCGACGAGGAGATCCTGGCCTGGGTGGCCAAGGACGGCGAGACCGCCCTCCACCCGTCGTGCACCTGCAAGATGGGCGTGGACGACCTGGCCGTGGTCGACCCCGGGTCCATGCGCGTGCACGGCCTGGACGGCCTGCGCGTCGTGGACGCCTCCGCCATGCCGTACGTCACCAACGGCAACATCTACGCCCCGGTCATGATGCTCGCCGAGAAGTCCGCCGACCTGATCCTCGGCAACACCCCCCTCGCCCCCGACACGACGGCCTTCCACCGCCACGCCTGAGCCGGTCTCACCGGTCCAGGCGCTGGTACAGGCGGACGGACAGCACGAAGAAGACGACGGTGATCGCCACCGGCCACAGCACCGCCATCGGCACGGCGTGCTGGGCCACCCACGAGCCGCCGCCCCAGCCCGGGTTGCCGAACAGCTGCCTGGCGGCGGCGACCGTGGAGGAGAGCGGGTTCCACTCCGAGATCGCGCCCAGCCAGCCGGGCATGGTGCCGGGCGCGACGAAGGCGTTGGACAGGAACCCGATCGGGAACTCCAGCGTCTGGATCGCGACCACCGCGCCCGGCTCGCGGGTGAGCAGGCCGAGGTACATGCCCGCCCACAGCAGGGCGAAGCGCAGGAGCAGCAGCAGGCCGATCGCGCCCAGCGCGCCCCCGGCCGACGCGGGCCGCCAGCCCACCGCCAGGCCGCACAGCAGCAGCCCGCCCAGGATCAGGACCGAGTTGAGCAGGTCGGCCACGGCCCGCCCGATCAGCACGGCCGAGGGCGCCATGGGCATCGACCGGAAACGGTCGGTGACGCCCTTGGAGACGTCCGAGGACACGGCCATCATGGTGGAGCTCAGGCCGAAGAGCATCGTCATGCCGTACATGCCGGGCATGAGGAAGGCGAAGTAGTCGGCCCCCGCGGGCACCTCGACCGCGCCGCCGAACAGGTAGCCGAAGGCCAGGGTGATCACCACGGGGAAGATCACCCCGAAGACCACCGTCATGGGCTGGTTGGCCCAGTGGATCAGGTCGCGGCGGGCGACGGTCCAGCCGTCGGCCAGCGCCCATCTGAGTGCGGTCATCGATCGCCTCCCGCGGTCGTCAGGTTCAGGAAGACCTCGTCGAGGGTCGGACGGCGCAGTGCGACGTCGGCGGCCTCGATGCCGGCCGCCGCCAGCGCGGGCAGGATCCGGGTGAGCGCGCTCACGCGGTCGGCCACGGGGGCGCTGACGTGCCGGGTGTCCCGGTCGATCTCGACGGGGCCCGCGGACGCCCCCGAGAGGATCGCTGCCGCCTCGTCGAGCCGCGCCGGGTCGTTGATCATCACGTCGAGCCGGTCGCCGCCGAGCTTGGACTTCAGCTCCTCCGGCGTGCCCTCGGCCACCAGCCGGCCGGAGTCGATCACCGCGACGCGGTCGGCGAGCTGGTCGGCCTCCTCCAGGTACTGGGTGGTCAGCAGCACGGTCGTGCCGCCCGCGACCAGCTCGCGCACCGCGTTCCAGATCCCGGCGCGGCTGCGCGGGTCGAGACCGGTGGTGGGCTCGTCGAGGAAGAGCACGGGCGGCGCCAGGATCATGCTCGCGGCCAGGTCGAGCCGGCGGCGCAGGCCGCCGGACAGCTCCTTGGCCGGGCCGTCGTGCCCGGTCAGGCCGAAGCGCTCCAGCAGCTCGGCGGCCCGGGCGCGGGCGGCCGACGCGCTCAGGTGGTAGAGGCGGCCGAACAGCTCCAGGTTCTGCCTGCCGGTCAGGATCTCGTCCACGGCCGTCTGCTGGCCGACCAGGCCGATGGCGGCGCGGACCCGGCGGGGCTCGGCCGTCACGTCGAACCCGGCCACCTCCGCCCGGCCGGCCGAGGGGCGAAGGAGCGTGGTGAGGATGCGGACGGCGGTGGTCTTCCCGGCGCCGTTGGGCCCGAGCAGGCCGTAGACGGTGCCCGCGGGCACGTCGAGATCGATGCCGTCCAGCGCCGTCTTCGAGCCGTACGTCTTGCGCAGGCCCTGGGCGAGCACTGCGGACATGGCCACCTCCCGGATCGAATCGTACGGCGTACCGTACAACATACGATCAACGCCCGCAACCGTACGGTGTACCGTACGAGGGTGACTGTTGAGTACCCGGGCAAAGGCGACCCGGCCCGCAGCCTCGCGCTGCTGTGGCGGACGAGCGAACGGGCCAGCCGCAAGGGCAAGCCGGAGCTGAGCGTCGAGCGCGTCGTCCGCGCCGCCATCGACGTGGCCGACGCCGAGGGGCTGGCCGCGCTGTCCATGCGCCGGGTGGCGGAGAAGCTGGGCGTGGGCACGATGTCGCTCTACACCTACGTGCCGGGCAAGCCCGAGCTGCTCGACGTCATGCTCGACACCGTCTACGGCGAGACCGCCCGCCCCGAGGACGTGCCGGGCGGCTGGCGGGCCCGGCTGGAGCTGATCGCCCGCGAGAACTTCGCCCTCTACCTGCGCCACCCATGGCTGCTCCAGGTGGCGGCGAGCCGCCCGGTCCTCGGCCCCAACGTCACCGCCAAGTACGACTACGAGCTGCGCGCCGTCGACGGCATCGGCCTGACCGACCTGGAGATGGACTCGGTGATCACGCTGGTCACCGGTTTCGTGCACGGCACCGCCAGGGGCGCGGTGGAGGCGGCCCAGGCCGAGAGCCGGACCGGCATGACGGACATGCAGTGGTGGGCCGCGCACGCGCCCTTCCTCAGCCGGATCTCCGACCCCGCCATGTTCCCCACGGCCTCGCGCGTCGGCCAGGCCGCCGGGGAGGCGCTGCAGGCCGCCTACAGCCCGGAGCACGCCTTCGAGTTCGGCCTCCAGCGCGTGCTCGACGGCGTCGAGGTGCTGGTCAACAGCCGGTCAGCGGGCTGACAACGCCTGCTCGTAGGCCAGCAGGGTGCGCACGAACGTCTGCCGCTCCTGCGGGGTCAGCGGATCGAGCGCGGCCCGCCAGGCCGTGGCGCCGTAGCCGAGCCATTCGGTGATCGCCTCCTGGTGGGCCGCGGCGATGCTGACGATCGTGCGGCGCCGGTCGGCGTCGTCCTCGCGGCGTTCCAGCACGCCCTTCCTGCTCAGCTCGCCCACCATCAGGCTCACCGTGGCCGGCGCCACCTCCAGGCGTCCGGCCAGCTCGTTGACCGTCGTAGGGCCGTCGAACAGCAGGTAGGCCAGCAACGACAGGTGCCGGGGGGCCAGCGACAACGACT
This sequence comes from Nonomuraea sp. NPDC005730, assembly GCF_040630865.1. Lineage (NCBI taxonomy): Bacteria > Bacillati > Actinomycetota > Actinomycetes > Streptosporangiales > Streptosporangiaceae > Nonomuraea > Nonomuraea sp. NPDC005730. Next base: position 76,974 of record NZ_JBEXYK010000008.1, on the reverse strand, counting down.
GCAGCGCCTCGGGCACCTTGAGCCGCTTGACCCGGCCCACCATGCGCGGCATCAGGAGCAGCAGCGTCCTGATGCCTTCGTCCACGCTCAAGCCGTCGGTTGACATCGCCAATACCTTGCTGTCTAAATTAGCTTTGTTCGCAAAGCTAATTGGTCGTCGTCTGGGCAAAGGATAGTGACATGGACGAGCGGGTGCGGGCCTTCGGGGACGAGCTGGTCAAGGTGCACGACTGGTTCAGGGGCGAGCTGGCGGCACTGCGCGCTGGCGAGGCGGTCACCGACGACCTGCGGGCACACTGCCTGACCTTCTGCGACGCGCTGAGCTTCCACCACTCCGGCGAGGACCGGGTGGCGTTCCCGCATCTGGAGGGCACGCGCCCGGAGCTGAAGGAGGCACTCGACCGGCTGCGCCGCGAGCACGAGGTGATCGCTGCGCTGGTCGAGGAGCTGCGCGCGGCGAGCGACCCGGCGGCGATCGAACGCGTCGCCGCCGAGCTGGAGAGCCACTTCGACTATGAGGAGCGGGCGCTGGTGCCCGTGCTCAACTCGCTGGAGAGCGCCCCGTGGGCGGTCGGCGGCTAGCGGACGGGGGCCGCGCGCAGCCGTACGACGTGCTCGACCAGCGAGATCAGCGTCGTCTTGACCGACTCGCGGTTGCGCGCGTCGGTGCGCACGATCGGCACGTGCGAGCCCAGCGCGAGCGCCTCGCGCACCTCGTCGTCGGTGTGCGGGAACTGCCCGTCCCAGCCGTTGATGCCCACCACGAACGGCAGCTTGGCCTCTTCGAAGTAGTCGATGGCGGGGAAGCTGTCGGCCAGGCGGCGGGTGTCGAGCAGCACGACCGCGCCGATGGCGCCGCGGACCAGGTCGTCCCACATGAACCAGAACCGGTGCTGGCCGGGCGTGCCGAACAGGTACAGGATCAGGTCGCGGTCGAGCGAGAGCCGGCCGAAGTCCATGGCGACGGTCGTGGTCTGCTTGTTCGGCGTCAACCCGAGGTCGTCGATGCCCGCGGACGCGTCGGTCATCACCGCTTCCGTGGTGAGCGGGAGGATCTCGGACACCGCCCCCACGAACGTCGTCTTGCCGACGCCGAACCCACCAGCGACGACGATCTTCGTCGAAGTGAGCCCGGGGCTAGAGCCTGCGAAGTCCACTGAGCACCCTTTCGAGCATGTTGAGGTCTGGCTGTCCCTGGCTGAGGCGTGGCTGGTGCAGGCGGACGAGACCTTCGTCTGACATGTCCGCCACAAGCACCCTCGCCACGCCCAGCGGGACGCGGAGCAGGGCCGAGATCTCGGCGACCGACCGGAACGTCCTGCAGAGCTGCATGATGGCCTCCTGCTCGGGGGTGAGCATGGCCATCTCGTCGTCCGGGATCGACATCGACGAGATCAGCGTCTCCATCGCGAGGTGATACCGCGGCTCGGAACGGCCGCCGGTCACCGCGTAAGGACGGAACAGGGGCTCGTCGTCCCCGGTCCCGTCACTGCCGTACACGGCCCTCTCCCATCAGTTCCATCACATCACCGGGTCCTGGAGGCCTGGAGCTCGGCGCGCAGGGCCGGCGTGAGCGCCTGTCCCGCCCTGTCTACCAGCAGCGTCATCTGGTACGCCACCAGCCCCATGTCACAATCAGGACCCGCCAGCACCGTGAGCACGGAGCCGTCGCTGATCGCCATGACCAGGAGCAGCCCGCGCTGCATCTCGACGACGGTCTGCGACACCGCGCCGCCCTCGAACACCCTGGACGCGCCCACCGTCAGGCTCAGCAGACCGGCGGAGACCGCTGCGAGCTGGTCGGCCCGGTCCGGCGGGAAACCCTCGGAGGCGGCCAGGCACAGGCCGTCCGCCGAGACGACCACGGCGTGCGCGACCCCCGGAGTGTTGCGCACGAAGTCGGTGATCAGCCAGTCGAAGCGGTTGGCTTCATGGCTCAGCGTTGTCACGCATCCTCCCCAGCGGGACGCTTACTCACTCTGTTCCTCCTGTCCACGTACTTCCTGGCGGCCCCGTTGCACACCCTTCTGGTAGCTGGCCATGCGGCTGCGCATCCGGTCGGCTGAGACCGGTGGCGCCGGCGGCGGCGACTGCTGAGCCTGCTGCTGAGCGGGCTGGCTGGCCGTGCCGGGGACCAGATTGGCCTTGGGGGTGCGCTTGGGGAGCCCCGCGGCGGTCACGCCGCCGAGGCTGGGCTCGCTGGCTTTGGCCGCCGCACGCCAACCGGCGTCCGCGGCCGTCTGCCACGCTTCCTCCCCAGAGGGTACGGCTTGCGCGGGCCTCGCCTCACCGCCGTTCTCGCCGGACGAGGGCGCCTCGGGCGCCGACTCCCCCGGCGGCCTGCGGAACCACGCGGACTCCACCGACGCGAAGATCGGCAGAAACTCCTCCTGCTCCGGCTCCATCGGCGAGACGTCCACCGAGGGCGCCGGATCGGGACGGCGTACGTCGTTCGTCCCGTAGTTCGTCGCGTACGGCGGCGGTGTCGGGAACGTCCCGCCGCTCGCCGGGTACGACGGGAACGAGCCGGTGCCCGACGACAACGACGGGTAGGCCCCGGAGTCGAACGAGGACGGCTGCCGCCGGTAGGAACCGCCGTCGGTGTCGGCCGTGAAGCCGTTGACCGGGCGGCCCGGGTCGGAGTTGAACGCCCCGAGCCCGTGCCTGGGCGCCGGCGGCGGCGGGTTGTCGAAGGACGGCGGCCCGGCGGGGGCGCTGTCGAAGGCCCCCGAGGGCGCCGAGGGGCCGGTGCCGAACCTGGCCGGGTCACCCGGAGCCGGCCTGGCCCCGTTCGCCTCGACCGAGTCGAAGCTGCCGAACGACCGGAACGAGCCGTTCGGCGTGGGCGGCGGCACGGTCCCGCCGCCGAACGCCGGGCGCTGCGGCAGCGGCTGCTGCATGTTGTCGGCGATCAGCGTGGGCGGCAGCAGCACCATGGCGATCAGGCCGGCGCCCTCGCCCTTGCGCAGCTGCACCCGGATGCCGTGGCGCAGCGCCAGCCGGCCGACCACGAATAGGCCCATGCGGCGGGAGACCGACACGTCCACGACCGGCGGCTCGGCCAGGCGGCGGTTGGCCTCGGCCAGCTCCTCCTCGGTCATGCTGATGCCGGAGTCGCTCACCGACAGCAGCGCGCCGCCGCCCTCGATGAGGCTGCTGGAGACCAGGACGTGGGAGTTGCTCGGGGAGAACTGGATGGCGTTCTCGACCAGCTCGGCCACCAGGTGGACGAGGTCGTTGGCGGCGCTGCCCTGCACGGACGTGGCCCGGTGGACCTTCACCTGGACGCGCTCGTAACCCTCGACCTCCGACAGCGCGGCGCGCACGACGTCGACCAGCTTGGCCGGCTGGCTGCGCCGGCGGGTGGCCTCGTGGCCGGCGAGGACCAGCAGGTTCTCGGAGTTGCGGCGCATGCGGGTGGCCAGGTGGTCGAGCTTGAACAGGTCGGCCAGCCGGCCGCCGTCCTGCTCGCCCTTCTCCAGGCCGTCGATCAGCGAGATCTGCCGCTCGACCAGCGTCTGGGTGCGGCGCGAGAGGTTGACGAACATCGAGCTGATGTTGCTGCGGAGGTCGGCCTCCTCGCCGGCCAGGCGCACGGCCTGGCGGTGGACCTGGTCGAAGGCCCGCGCGACCTCGCCGATCTCGTCCTGGCCCTCGACCTCGATCGGGCGCACCTCGGTGCTGGCCTCGCCCGAGACGCGGAGCTGGCGGACCACGTCGGGGAGCCGGAAGCCGGCGATCTCCAGGGCCTCCGTGCGCAGCCGGCGCAGCGGGCCCACCATCGAACGGGCGATGGCCACGGTGAGCAGCAGCACGATCAGCAGCAGCGCCAGGATCAGCACGCCGGCGATGATGGCGTTGCGGATCTCGGACTCGCGCAGCTCCTGGCTGCGCAGGTTCACCTTGTCGGCGAGGTCCTTCTCGATCTCGTGCAGGACGCCGATCGCGACCTTGTTGTCGTTGAACCACTGCTCGCGGGCGTTGGACCGGGAGGAGATCAGGTTGTCGGCGATCCGCACGCCCGGGGCCCGGCCGCTGGCCAGGGTGACCGCGCGGGCCTTGGTGAGCTGGACGTTGACGTACTCGTTCTTGCCGGTCAGCAGCTTGGACAGCTGCAGGCCGATCTCGACGCCGGCCTCGGCGCCCACGGTGGTGATGTCGCTCTGCTCGCGGGCGTTGGAGGCGATGAACCGCTCGACCTCCTTGGCGTCGACGCGCTCGACGTTGTAGGAGTTCTTCAGCAGCTGCACGCGCTGGCGGGACATCTCCTCCTTGGCCTGCGCGAGCGCGCTCAGGGCGCGGAAGTGGCCGATGATCTGGGAGTCGTCCGACAGCAGCGAGAGCTCGTCGTGCAGCTTGAGCAGGGTGTCGGTCAGGAAGTCGTACCGGATGGTGTCGGCCTGGCCCTCGGCGCGGATCTTGGCCAGCCGGTTGAGGTCGTACTTGGCCTGGCCGGCGGCCTTGACGACGCGTTCGCCGTAGGACTCGTCCATGGTGTCGAGGTCCGCGCGGACGCTGGTGACCAGCTTGTCCACCGCGGCCTTGTACTCGCCGAGCTCGCCGGCCTTCGACTTGCGCAACTTGGGATAGGCGCCGATCCAGCCCCCCGTGTCACGCTCCAGGCCGAGTGCCTGGACCAGGTCCCGGATCCGGCCGGCCTGCTCGGCCGCGGTGGCCGTGCGGTCGTAGTCGCCGATGCTCTGGACCGAGCCGACCACACGTGCTCCCCCGAGCACGACGCCGGCGATGGTGGGCACGAGGATGAGCGCCGTAAGACGCCATCTCACGCGCCAGTTCCGCAGGCCGATGCGAGGCAGCGACCGCTTCCCGCGGTCCCGCCTCGCGGCATGGCCGCTGTCGGAGTTCCCCGTGATCACTGCTCTTGCTACCCCTCAATCGTCCCGTTCAACGACGGGTGTTCAAGCCGTCCACAAGGTATCCGCAGCATCCGACTTAACAGGCATTTCGGACACAATCGTTACATATGTGACCGACAGTTGTTCACTGTTGGTTATCGCAGTGCGGCCAGCACCTGATCGTGGACTTGAACTCGCTGCGCGCTGTCGCTGAGGGGGCGACCGGCGCGGTCCACGACATAGAAGACGTCCACCGCCTCCGCGCCGAGAGTCTCCACGCGGGCGGCTCTCACGTCAAGACCGCACTCCCCGAACGCCCGTCCTATGCGCCACAGGAGCCCCGGCCTGTCATGGGCCCTGACTTCCACCACGGTGGCCGTCGCGGAGGCGTCGTCGACCAGTGTCACCCGAGGTGGAGCCACAGGTACCCGCGGCGGCCGCACGGACCGGCTCCGGCGGGCCAGCCGCTGCTCGATGTCAAGACGGCCGGCAAGGACGAGACGGAGGTCGGCCTCCAGGGTGGCGGGGTCGGGCGGCGAGCCGTACTCGGGCACGACGGCGAACTCGATGACCGCCGTGCCGCCCGCCGAGGCGGCCGACGCCGAGCGCACGACCATCCGGTGGGCGGCCAGCACCCCGGCGGCGCTCCACAACAGCCCGGCCCGGTCGGGCGCGACGACGGTGACCGCCCCGCCGTTGACGCGGACCGCGCCGCCGCCGTGCCGGGCCAGCGCCGCCTGCTCGGGCGGGATCGAGGGCGCCCTGGGCGGCGGCGAGCCCGACAACACGGACCTGACGCGGCGGACGAGGTCGGCGACCAGCCCGGCCTTCCAGGCGTTCCAGGCGGCCGGCCCGGTCGCGTTGCCGTCGGCGACGGCCAGCGCGGCCAGCAGGTCGAGCACCTCGCGGGAGCCGACCGTGGCGGCGACCTTCTCGATCGTGACCGGGTCGTCGAGGTCCCTGCGGGTGGCGGTCTCGGGCAGCAGCAGGTGGTGGCGTACGACGGTGGCCAGCGTCTCGACGTCACGGGCGGGCAGCCCCATGCGCCGGGCGATGTCGCGGACCACGACCTCGCCCGTCGCCGAGTGGTCGCCCGGCCAGCCCTTGCCGATGTCGTGCAGGAGCGCGCCGATCAGCAGCAGGTCCGGACGGGAGACCTCGCGGGCGTGGCCGGCGGCGTTCGCGGCGGCCTCGATCAGGTGCCGGTCGACGGTGAAGCGGTGGATGGGGTTGCGCTGCGGACGGTGCCGTACGCGTTCCCAGTCAGGAAGCAGCTTGACAAGGACGCCCGCCTGGTCGAGCTCCTCCCACACCGGCACGGCGGCCCGTCCCGCGCCGAGGATCGACACCAGCGCGTCGCGCGCCTCCTCGGGCCAGGGCACCGGCATCGAAGCCGACTGAGCAGCCAGGACGGACACCGTGGCGGGCGCCAGCGGCAGCCCCGAGTCGGCCGCCGCGGCGGCGGCCCGCAGCACCAGGACGGGGTCCTTGCGCGGGTCGGCGCCCCTGGCCAGCACCACCTCGCCGCCGTGCTCGACCACGCCGTCGGCCAGCGGGCGGCGCCCTCGCGGGACCGGCCCTGACAGCAGCCTGTCAACCGTGCGCCAGGTGGCGTCGAAGGCGTGGGAGACGGTCCGGCCCGCCTCGGCGAGCCGGCGCATGAGGGCCTCGGCGTCCAGCAGGCCGAGCAGCCCGGCCACCGCGTCCTGCTCCTGGAGCACCAGCCGGTCGGCGCCGCGCGCGGTGACGACGTGCAGCGCGTGCCGCACGTCGAGGATGAACTCGTGGGCCTCGCGGGCCCGCGGTCCCGGCGCCGAGGCGACCCACGCCGCCGCCACGGCCTGCATCGCCTGGACGTCGCGCAGCCCGCCACGGCCGTCCTTGAGGTCGGGTTCGAGGAGGAAGGCCAGCTCGCCGCTGACCTGCGCCCGCTGGTCGGCCGACGCGCGCAGCTCGCCCAGCCTGCGCCGCGAGTCGGCCCGCCACTCGGCCAGCACGGCCTCCCTGGCCCTCCTGGTCAGCTCGGGGTCGCCGGCGACGTGCCTGGCCTGGATGAGGCCGAGCACGGCCTTGAGGTCCTGCCTGGCCACGGCCACGGCCTCCGTCACGGTCCGCACGGAGTGGTCGAGGCCGACGGCGGAGTCCCAGATCGGATACCAGATGCGGTCGGCGATCCGCGCCACGTCGGCCCGCCCGTCGTGCAGCAGGACCAGGTCCAGGTCGCTGCCGGGGGCCGGCTCGCCGCGGCCGAGGCTCCCGACGGCGACCAGGGAGACCTGGTCGCCGTCGCTCGCCGTCCTGAAGAGGTCCTTGAGCCAGCGGTCGGTGTCCGCGGTCCGCTCCTTGCGGGCCGCGGCGTACGAGCGCGCCTCTCCTCTCACAGGGCCTCCGGCCCTCGCTCTCCGGTGCGTACGCGCACGGCCGTGTCGACGGGCACGGACCAGACCTTGCCGTCGCCGATCTTGCCGGTGTGCGCCGCCTTGACGATGACGTCGATGACGTCCTCGGCGTCGTCCTCCTCGGTCAGCACCTCCAGGCGCACCTTCGGCACCAGGTCCACCTGGTACTCGGCGCCGCGGTAGACCTCTGTGTGGCCGCGCTGGCGGCCGTAGCCGCTGGCCTCGCTGACCGTCATGCCCTTGATGCCGAACTGCTCCAGCGCCGCCTTGACGTCGTCGAGCTTGAACGGCTTGATGATCGCGGTGATGAGCCTCATGCCTCCACCTTCTTGGGAGCCGGAGCCGGGGTGAGCGGACCGTTCGGGGTGGTCACGCCGGAGGCGTAGACCGTGCCGAGGTCGTACCCGGTCTCGGCGTGCGTGGTGACGTCGATGCCGGTGAGCTCGTCCTCGGCGGAGATGCGGAAGCCCATGGTCCTGTCGATGAGCTTGCCGACGATCCAGGTGGCGGCGAAGGAGTAGCCGCCGACGGCGACCGGGCCGAGCACCTGCAGCCCGAGCTGACCGAGGCCGCCGCCGTAGAACAGGCCCTTGCTCTGCTGGTCGAGGAAGGGGTAGGCGGCCAGGAAGCCGAGCGAGACGGCGCCGATGACGCCGCCGACCAGGTGCACGCCGACCACGTCGAGCGAGTCGTCGAAGCCCAGCCGGTACTTCAGGCCCACGGCGTAGGCGCAGACGGCCCCGGCGGCCAGGCCGATGACCATCGCGGCCCACGGGTCCACGAAGCCGCAGGCCGGCGTGATGGCGACCAGGCCGGCGACCGCGCCGGAGGCGACGCCGAGGCTGGTGGCGTGGCCGTCGCGCATCTTCTCCACGACGAGCCAGGCCCCCGCGGCGACCGCAGTGGCGATCTGGGTGTTCATGAACGCCAGCCCGGCGGTGCCGTCCACGGCCAGCTCCGAGCCGGCGTTGAAGCCGAACCAGCCGAACCACAGCAGGCCCGCGCCGAGCAGGACCAGCGTGAGGTTGTGCGGCCGCATCGGCTCCTTGCGCCAGCCCTGGCGCTTGCCGAGCACGAGGGCCAGGGCCAGCGCCGCGGCGCCGGCGTTGATGTGGACGACGGTGCCGCCGGCGAAGTCCTCGATGCCCATGGTGTTGAGCCAGCCGGTGCCCCACACCCAGTGGGCGACCGGGAAGTAGACGACGGTGGCCCAGACCACGCTGAACAGGATCCACGCACCGAACTTCGCCCGGTCGGCGATCGCGCCGCTGATCAGCGCGACGGTGATGATGGCGAACGTCAGCTGGAAGGCCGAGAAGACCAGGCTCGGCATGCCGGTGCCGTCGTCCTTGGTGGCCGTCTCCACCAGGCTCTGCAGGCCCAGGGCGTCGAAGCCGCCGACGACGTTGTTCAGCAGCGAGCTGCCGTTGTCGGTGAAGGCGAGCGAGTGCCCGAACAGCACCCAGGCCACGGTGACCGTGATGATGGCGCCGAAGGACATCATCATCATGTTCAGGACGCTCTTGGCCCTGGTCATGCCCCCGTAGAAGAACGCGAGACCCGGAGTCATCAGCAACACCAGCGCGGTGGCCGCGAGCATCCAGGCTGTGGTGCCGCTATCGATCTTCACGACGCGACCCTCCTTACATGTGACGTGTTGCCACAGCGTGTTCGGCCGGGGTTTCGTGGCTCGACCTGCAGTGTTTCGCGCCGGTGAATCTCGCCGGCACGGTGTTTCGGGTAGGTTTCGGCCCCTTCACACGCGCCGATCCGGCCATGAGATACTTAGGGTTGCCTAACCTAATAGATCAAGGAATCCCTCATGCGTCTCCGGCTTCTGGCCCTGCTCCCCGTCCTCGCCCTGGCCGCCTGCGGCACCTCCACCGGCACGGAGGACGCCGGCCCCACCCGGACCGTCGAGCACGCCATGGGCGAGACCAAGGTGCCGATGACCCCCAAGCGGGTCGTCGTGCTCGACACCGACAAGCTGGACACGATGGTCTCCCTCGGGCTGGCCCCCGTCGGCGCGGCCCAGGCGGGCGAGAACCAGACCTGGCCGGAGTACCTCGGCTCGGCGTTGTCGGCCACCAAGCCGGTCGGCACGCTCCAGCAGCCCAACATCGAGGCGATCATGGCGCTCAAGCCGGACCTCATCCTCGGCTCGAAGTTCCGCCAGGCCGCCTTCTACGACAAGCTCAGCAAGATCGCGCCGACCGTGTTCACCGAGAAGGTGGGCATCACCTGGAAGGAGAACTTCCTGCTGGACGCCGAGGCCCTGGGCAAGAAGGAGCAGGCGTCCGGGCTGCTGTCGGCGTACGAGCAGCGGGCCAAGGCGCTGGGCGGGAAGTTCTCGAAGCTCTCGGTGAGCATCGTGCGCTTCATGCCCACCGAGATCCGCATGTACGGCCCCGAGTCGTTCAGCGGCATCGTGGTCGGCGACGCCGGCGTCCAGCGGCCCGAGGCCCAGCGCCTGGCCGACCAGGACGACAAGCGCTTCGGCAAGCTGAGCCAGGAGAACATCGCCAAGGCCGACGGCGACGCCGTCTTCTACAGCGCCTACGGCGAGGCCGCCGCCAAGTCGCAGGCCACGGTGACCGGCGGCCCGCTGTGGAAGAACCTGGCCGCGGTGAAGGCCGGCCACGCCCACGACGTGGACGACGAGATCTGGATGACCGGCATCGGCGTCACCGCCGCCGGCAAGATCCTCGACGACCTGGAGAAGTACCTCAGCCCGCTGGCCTGACCCGGTCGCCCCGGGCGATCCGGCCGGGGCGCAACACCCGCGCGTAAACGCCCGCGCACGCCTGGAGCCCGGCCTCCAGCACCTGGACCCGGTTGTGCCGGGCCACCACGCGCAGCGCCTCGGTGTCGCGGCCGAGCGTGCCGTGGGCGAGCGTCGGCACCGCGCAGCGCGGGCTGGCCACGATGACCTGGAGCACGACCTCGTCCCCGACGTGCAGCTCGCGCCCCACCCAGTCGTTCTCTGCGAAGCCCGCCGCCTCCGTCCTGATGATCAGGTTGGGGCGGTAGCGGAGGGCTTCGACGTGCCCCCGCGGGCTGAGCTCGCCGATGCGGTCGATCGTCGAGGTGGAGATCAGGTGCAGCGGCGCGAAGTCGAAGAAGGTGCCCTCCGGCGAGGCCCCGCCGAGCGTGCCCACCGTGTACGGCACCTCCGCCTCGATGCCCTCGGCCAGCACCCGCTCGGGCACCGACCGCTCCAGCTCGGCCCCTTCCGGCGGCACGTCGATCAGCCGCACCTCGCGGCCGAGCAGCTTCGACAGCTCCTCGTCGCCCGGCACGCGGGCGCCTTCGAGGGTCAGCAGGTCGCGCCAGAGCCGCGGGTTCTTGGCGCTGGCGATCTTCCCCGTGGCGACGTCGAGCACCGCCCGGGCCCGGTCGCCGGCCAGGCCGCGCTCGGTCACCTCGCACTCGGCGATCTCCTCGCCCAGCATCGACTTCACCGGATAGCGGCGCAACGTCTCGACATGCATGATCGAGAGCTTAGGCCCGGCCCCAGAAGCGGCGCAGGTGGGGGACCAGCTCGGCGGCCCGCTCGTCGGGGAAGAACAGCCGCCCGCCCTCGATCTCGACGACCTCCTTCACGCCGGGGATCGTGTCGCGCAGCCAGCGGGCCCAGCTCACGTCGAAGAACACGTCGCCGGTGCCCCACACGACCAGCGTCGGCACGGTGAGCACGGTGAGCCGCGGCTCGATGGCGACCATGTCCGCGGCGTCGATCGAGGCCAGCAGGCGTTCGAAGGCGCGGCCGCCGCCCGGCTTGGCCAGGATCGGGCGCAGGTAGGCATCCACCAGCTCGGCGGGGTCGTCGATGCGCTCGTAGCCGGCCCCCAGGGCGGTCCCGGCCAGCAGCTCGGGGTGGTCCAGCACGGCGGCCACCAGCCCGGCCAGCTCGCCCCTCGCGGCCAGCTCCACGGTGTCCTTGAACGCCTCCGGCGGGGTGTTGGTGTGCACGTCGCAGTTGGTGAGGGTGAGCGAGCGCAGCCGTCCGGGGTGGCGTACCGCGAGGACCTGGGCGACGGCGCCGCCGGTGTCGTTGGCCACGAGGTCCACCTCGGCCAGGCCGAGCCCGGCGCACAGCTCCTCCACGACCTCGGCCAGCGCGGGGATGGACAGGTCTTCGCGCGGCTCGCTGCCGCCGTGCGCGGGCAGGTCCAGGGCCACGCAGCGGCGCTCGTCGCGCAGCTCGGCGATGACGTTGCGCCACAGGTACGAGCTGGTGCCCACGCCGTGCACGAACAGGGTCACCGGGCCCTGGCCCACGTCCACGTAGTTGATGCCGTCCATGCCGACTCCCTCTCGATTGCAGACCGACTGTCGGTCTAGAAAATTACCGACCGTTGGTCGGTTTGTCTAGAGTGAGGGCATGAACCTCAAGGCGGAGCGCGGCGCGGCCACCCGCGACAAGGTCCTGGCCATCGCCACGCGGCTGTTCGCCGAGCGGGGCTACGACGACACGTCGATCGAGACCGTGCTCCAGGAGTCAGGGCTGAGCCGCGGGGCCCTCTACCACCACTACGCGGGCAAGGACGCACTGTTCGAGGCGGTGCTGGAGGCCACGGAGTCGGCCATCGGCGTCAAGATCGCCAAGGCGGTGCGCGGCATCGCCGACCCGGCGGCGGCGCTGCTGGCGGGCGCGCTGGCCTGGGTCAGGCTGGCGGGCGATCCGGTGATCCGGCGCATCGTGCTCATCGACGCGCCCGCGGTGCTGGGCTGGGAGAGCTGGCGGGCGATGGAGGAGCGGTACTCGTTCGGCATGCTGAAGGCGGCCCTGCAGGCGACCGGCGCGGTCCCCGACGACTACGTCGACCTGCACGCCCACATGCTGCTGGCCGCCGTCAACGAGAGCGCCCTGCTGGTCGCCAGGGGCGGCGACACGGCGACGGCGGAGGCCGCCGTGGAGGAGTTCCTGCGCCGCGTCCTCAGGCCGTAGAAGGCGCTCGGAGCCCGGAAACGGCCCCGGAAACGGCCCCGGAAACGGCCCCGGAAACGGCGCCGCCGCCCGGAAGGCCGGGCGGCGGGGCCGAGACGTGGAGAAAGGTCAGGCGGCGGCGTTGGCCATGCGGCGCAGCCGGGCCAGGGCGTCCCGCTCGATGCGGCGGGCGCGGTCGCGGCCGATGCCGTAGCGCTCCCCCACCTCGGTCAGCGTGTGCTCGCGCCCGTCGACCAGCCCGTAGCGCCAGCGCAGCATCTCGCTGGTGTCGCCCTCCAGGCCGGTGAGCCACTGGTCGAGCCGCTCGCGCTCGAGGATGTCGATGGCCTGCTGCTCGGGGTCGGCCCACGTCTCGTCGGCGATCATGTCACCGAGCTCGGTCTCGTCCTCGTCACCCACGCCGAGCTGCAACGACACCGGGTCGGAGGCCCAGCGGCGCAGCTCGCGCACCCGCTCGATCGGCAGGTCGAGAATCTCGGCGAGGTCGCCGTCGGTCGGCTCGGTGTCGTACTCGGCCAGCATGTCGCGGCGCACCCGCATCAGCCGGGTCATCTGCTCGCCGGCGTGCGTCGGCAGCCGGACCGGACGGGCCTGCTCGTGGATGGCCCGTCCGACCGACTGCCTGATCCACCATGTCGCGTAGGTGGAGAACTTGTACCCCCGGCGGTAGTCGAACTTCTCGACCGCTCGAACCAGGCCCAGGTTCCCCTCCTGGACCAGGTCGATGAGCGGCATCCCCCGGCCCGAGTACTTCCGGGCCACTGCCACCACCAGGCGCAGGTTGGCCTGGATGAACTCGTCCTTCGCGCGCTGGCCGGAGACGGCCAGGCGCTCCAGCTCCTCGTCGGCCGCGTCCCCGATGCGCGGCTCGGAGCCTCCGCCGTCAAGGAGCTGCTCGGCGAACAGGCCCGCCTCGATCCGCTTGGCGAGCTCCACCTCTTCCTCCGCCGTGAGCAGCGGGACCCGGCCGATCTCGGCCAGATACGTCCCCAGCAGGTCGCGATCAGCGACGTGCTGCTCCTGCGTGCGACTCCCCGTAGGCCTTGCCATCCCCTGGCACCTCGTTCCGCAGCTGCGTCCTATATCCGGCCAACGTCCGGCCGGAAGCAAAGATTCCCTAAACAGCTACGTCAGAGGGAGGGTCTTGGACGTCCTCCTAAAGGAGGAGACCGGCCTGAAACACCTGGTGGACAAGGGGAACACCGGGCCGGTACGCCAGGTGGACGTAGGAGGGGGCGTCGAGCACGACCAGGTCCGCCCTGGCCCCTTGCCGCAGCCACCCTACGTCCGTGCGGCGCAGCGCGCGGGCCCCGCCGTACGTGGCCGCGCGCACCGCCTCCAGCGGCGTCATCCCCATCTCGCGCACCGCCAGCGCCACGCAGAACGGCATGGACGAGGTGAACGACGAGCCCGGGTTGCAGTCGGTGGCCAGCGCGACCGTGACGCCCGCGTCGAGGAGCCGCCGGGCGTCGGGATAGGGCGAGCGCGTGGAGAACTCGGCCCCCGGCAGCAGCGTCGCCACCGTCCCGCTCGCGGCGAGGGCGTCGACGTCGGCCGCCGACAGGTGGGTGCAGTGGTCGGCCGAGGCCGCGCCCAGCTCGCAGGCGATGCGCACGCCGGGCCCCTCGGTGAGCTGGTTGGCGTGCACCCGGGGCTGGAGCCCGGCCTTGATCCCGGCGTTCAGGATCTCCCTGGTCTGGTCGCCGTCGAACGCGCCGCGCTCGCAGAAGACGTCGACCCATTTGGCGTAGGGGGCGCAGGCGTCGAGCATCTCGCCCGTCACCAGCCGGACGTAGTCGTCGGCGTCGGCGCCCTCGGGGACGACGTGCGCGCCCAGGTAGGTCGTTTCGTCGGTGAGGGTGGTGGCGATCTCCAGGGAGCGGCGCTCGTGCTCGGCGGAGAGCCCGTAGCCGCTCTTGATCTCCACGGTGGTGGTGCCCTGCGCGAGCATCTCCGCCACCAGGGCGCGGGCGTGCGTGGCCAGGTCGGCGTCGCTCGCCGCGCGGGTGGCGGCGACGGTCGTCCTGATGCCCCCGCCGGTGTACGGCTGCCCCGACATGCGGGCCTGGAACTCGGCCGTACGGTCGCCGGCGAACACCAGGTGGGCGTGGCTGTCCACGAACCCCGGCAGCACGGCCCGGCCGCCGGCGGGCACGCGCTCGTCGGCGTCGGGCGCCTGGGCGGCGGGACCGACCCAGGCCACCAGGCCGTCCTCGACGACCAGCGCCGCGTCGGTGATCTCCTCGCGCTCGGGGTCGCCGGTGTAGAGCAGCCCGATCCCGTCGATCAGCGTGGTGGTCATCGCACCTTTCCTATCGCCTCGGAGAGCATGTGCCCGACGTCGCCCAGCTCGTGGCGGCCCTGCGCGACCACCCGGCGGCCGCCGGAGACCACCGAGTGCACGTCGGAGGCCGTGGCCGCGAACACCACGGCCTCCAGGCCGCCGATGCCCGCCGTGCGCACCGAGTCGAGGCGGACCGACACCAGGTCGGCCCACGCCCCGGGGATGAGCCGGCCGGCGTCGGCGAAGCCGAGCGAGGTGTGCCCGGCGCCGGTGGCGGCGGTGAGCAGGTCGGCGGCGCTCCAGTGGCCGCGCCGCTCGCTGGTCAGCCGCTCGTCGAGCTCGACCGCGCGGGCCTCCTCGAACAGGTCGATCACGGCGTGGCCGTCGGAGCCCAGCGTGATCGGGGTGCCGCGGTCGGCCGCCGCCCTGGCCGGGCCGACGCCGTCGGCGAGGTCGCGCTCGGTGGTGGGGCACATGCAGATGTACGTGCCCGACTGGCCGAGCAGCTCCACGTCGGAGTCGGTCAGATGGGTGGCGTGCACCGCGGTCGAGCGCGGGCCCAGCACGCCGCGCTCGTGCAGGATCTGGACCGGCGTGGCGGCGTACGTCTCGGCGCAGGCGGCGTTCTCGGCGCGCTGCTCGGAGACGTGCGCGTGCAGCGGGGCGGCGTGCCGGTGGGAGAACTCGGCCACCACCGGCATCTGGTCCGGCGGCACCGCGCGCACGGAGTGGACGGCGGCCCCGATCTCCACGTCGTGCTGCCCCTCGTAGGCGGCGGCCAGCTCGTCGGCCCTGGCCGCCCAGCCGTCGACGCTGCCGTCGCTGAAGCGCAGCTGGGTGCCCGACAGCGGCACGCCGATGCCGCCGGACAGGTAGCAGGTGTCGAGCAGCGTGATGCGCAGCCCGGCCTCGCGCGCGGCCTGGACGAGCGCGTGGCTCATCACGTTCCGGTCCTCGTACGGGCGGCCGCCGGGGCCGTGGTGCAGGTAGTGGAACTCGCCCACGCAGGTCACCCCGGCCAGCGCCATCTCGGCGTAGACGGCCCTGGCGAGCTGGAAGTAGGTGTCGGGGTCGAGCTTGCCCGCCACCTCGTACATCTGGTCGCGCCAGGTCCAGAAGTCGCCCTTGCCGCGCTGGGTGGCGCCGCGCAGGGCCCGGTGGAAGGCGTGGGAATGGGCGTTGGCCAGGCCGGGGATGGTCAGGCCGGGCAGCCGCTCGGCCGAGCCGGGCTCGCCCCGCCCGATCCGGGCGATCCGGGCGCCCTCGACCTCGATGAGGACGCCGTGGGCGACCCCGTCGGGCAACCAGGCCTGCTCGCACCAGTAGGTCAGCGACACAGATCCTCCAGCACGTCCGCGAGCGCCACCACTCCCGCATGGCAGTCTGCCTGGTCGGCGTGCTCCTCGGGGGAATGGGACACGCCGGTGGGGTTGCGTACGAACAACATCGCGCTCGGGACGCCCGCCGTGGCCAGGATTCCGGCGTCGTGGCCCGCTCCGGTCGGCAGGATCGGCGCGGGCGTGTCGCCGCCCGCCACGCGGGCCAGCCGGTCCCTCAGCACCGCGCCGAAGGCGACCTCGGGCGTCCACGACTCCTCGCGCACGTCCGCGCCGGCCGCCGCGGACAGCTCCTCGACCAGGGCGCGGACCGCGGGCTCCGCCGGGCCTCGGGCGTCCAGCCAGGCCGTGACCAGGCCGGGGACGGCGTTGGCGTTGCCGGGCGAGACGCGGGTCTTGCCGACCGTGGCCACCACGTCGTGCCGCTCGGCGGCCTCGCGGGCGGCCAGCACCAGGCGGGCGAAGGGCAGCATCGGGTCGTCGCGGTCGGCCAGCCGGGTGGTGCCCGCGTGGTCGGCCCTGCCGTGGAAGTCGAACCGCCACCGGCCGTGCGGCCAGATCGCGCTGGCCACGCCCACCGGGCGGCCCTCGTGCACCAGGCCGCGGCCCTGCTCGACGTGGAGCTCGACGAACGTGCCGACGGTGGCCAGGGTCTCGGCGTCGCGGCCCACGGTCTCCGGCTTGCGGCCGGCCCGCGCCATGACGTCGGCGAGCGTGTCGCCCTCGTCGTCGGTGAGCGCGAGCGCGCGTTCCGGCGTGAGCGCGCCGGTGAGCAGCCGGGAGCCCATGCACGGCACGCCGAACCTGGCCCCCTCCTCGTCGGTGAAGCAGGCGACGCCGATCGGCCGGCCCGGCGTGACCTGCCGTTCGCGCAGCAGGTCGAGGGCGGCGAAGGCGGACACCACGCCGAGCGGGCCGTCGTAGGCGCCGCCGTGGCGCACGGAGTCGAGGTGGCTGCCGGTGACCACGCCGGGCCGGCGCGACGGGTCGCCCCACCAGGCCCAGAGGTTGCCGTTGCGGTCTTCCCGCAGGTCGAGCCCGCGGCGCGCGGCCTCGCCCGCGAACCACCCGCGTAGCTCCATGTCGGCGGCCGACCAGGCGTCTCTCACGTATCCGCCGGAGCGGGGATCTCGTCCTATGTGCGCGAGTGGTTCAAGCATGGGTCCACTGTAGTGAATGGATCCATTCAATTGTCAGCTGGCCGGGCCCGCGCTCGGCCTGATGGTCAGTTCGGTGAGGTGGGCGTCGGGCCCTGCGTTGATCGTGGCGAGCACGGCTCGCGCGACGCTCTCCGGGGTGAGGTACTTGTCCGGTTCGTACGCGCCGCCCTCCTGCTCGCGTACGCCGCGCTGCATGTCGGTTGCCACCCGGCCCGGATAGACGGTGGTGACCCGCAGCTCGGGCTCCTCCAGGCGCAGCGCGTCGGCGAAGGCGCGCAGGGCGAACTTGCTGGCCGCGTACGAGGCCCACTCGGGATTGGCCCGCTGCCCCGCGCCGGAGTTCACGCAGACGACGTGCCCCCGGGCGCGGCGCAGCGCGGGCAGCAGCAGCCGGGTCAGCTCGGCGACCGCGACGACATTGAGCTCCATGGTCGTGCGCCAGTTGCCGACGGGCTGGTCGGCGATCCGGCCGAGCAGCGCGATCCCGGCGCTGTGCACGAGCACGTCCAGCCGCTCGACGCCGCTGACGTCGGCCTCGGTGAGCCGGGTCAGCTCGACGGGCCAGGGCCGGGCGTCGGGCAGCTCGCCCGCCAACTTGGCGAGCGCGGACTCGTCCCTGCCGCCGAGGATGACGTGATGGGTGGGGCCCAGCGCCCGCGCCACGGCCTCGCCCACACCGCGGGAAGCGCCGGTGACCAGCGCAGTCGGTCGTTCAGTCATGGGGCCGAGTTTATGACCTTGACGGGCATTCAAATTTGAGTACAAACTTGAGCACATGTCGGCGTCCACGCGCATCCTGATCCTCGGTTCCCTGCTCGACGGCCCCATGAACGGCTACGGCGTACGCCGCCGGCTGGAGATGATGGGCGCCGACACCTGGGCCAACGTCGCCTTCGGGTCGATCTACCACGGCCTGGGCAAGATGGCCGACGAGGGGCTGCTCGTGGTCGTCGAGGCCGGCAAGGGCGGCAAGGTCGTCTACGAGCTGACCGAGGCCGGCCGCTACGAGTTCCACCGGCTGCTCATGCACGGCTGGTCCGAGGTGAGACCCGTCGTCGACCCCTTCCAGGTCGCGCTGACGTTCATGAACCGGCTGGAAAAACAGGAGATTCTCGACGCCCTGCATGGCAGGATTCGGCAACTGCGACTGAACATCGAGACCATCGACCACGCCTACGGCACCAAGCAGCGCTACGGCGAGCCCCGGCACCTCGACGAGAACCTCCGCCTGACCCAGGCCATGCTCCAGGCCCAGCTCGACTGGGTCGAGGGCGCGATCGGCCGGGTCGAGAAGGACGAACTGCCCTGAGGAGAAAAATGATCATTGAGGCACGTGAGTTACGCAAGACGTTCACCACCAGGAGCCGCAAGGGCTCGCAGACCGTCGAGGCCGTGCGCGGCATCGACCTCGACGTGGAGAAGGGCGAGATCTTCGGCGTGCTCGGGCCCAACGGCGCGGGCAAGACCACGACGATCCGCATGCTGGCCACGCTGATCACGCCCGACTCCGGCACCGCCGTCGTCGCCGGCCACGACCTGCGCAAGGAGCCCGAGGCCGTGCGCCGCCGGCTCGGCTACGTCAGCCAGGCGGGCGGCGTGGAGGACACCACGAGCGCCCGCGCCCAGATCATGATGGCCGCGAAGATCCACGGCGTGGCCGACCCGAAGCAGGCGACGGCCGACGTGCTCGACCGCTTCGACCTCGCCGACATGGCCGACCGGCCCGGCCGTACGCTCTCCGGCGGCCAGAAGCGGCGGGTGGCCATCGCGCTGGGGCTGGTGCACGCCCCGCCGCTGCTCTTCCTCGACGAGCCCACCACCGGCCTCGACCCGCAGAACCGCGCGAACCTCTGGGACCGCATCAGGCAACTCCGCGAGGCCGGCACGAGCGTGCTGCTCAGCACCCACTACCTCGACGAGGCCGACGCGCTCTGCGACCGGCTGGTGATCGTCGACCACGGACGCATCGTGGCCGAGGGCACGCCCGGCGAGCTCAAGCGCGAGGTCTCCGGCGATGTCGTCACGCTGCGGCTGGCCGACCCCGAGCGGGCCGCCGAGGTGCTCAGGCCCCTGGCCCGCGAGGTCCGCCTGGACGAGGACGCCCTGCGCGTCTACGTCGACGACGGCGAGCACACGCTGCCCGCGCTGCTGCGCGTCCTCGAGGAGCAGGGCATCGGCCTGCGCTCGATCGCGCTCGACCGCTCCACCCTCGACGACGTCTTCCTGGCCAAGACCGGCCGGTCCCTGCGCGACACCGGAGCCGCCGCATGATCCGCCACATCGCCCTGTTCACCGGCTACGAGCTGAAGAAGTCCTTCAGCAACCCGGTCTGGCCGCTGTTCGGCATCCTGCAGCCGGTGCTCTACCTGCTGATGTTCGCGCCGCTGCTCAAGGACCTGACGCCGGGCCGCAGCACGGTCGACGCCCTGCGCATGTTCACGCCCGCGTCGATGATGATGATCGCCGTGTTCGGCTCGTTGTTCTCCGGGTTCGGCCTGATCGCCGAGCTGCGCAACGGCTCGCTCGAACGGTACGCCGTCAGCCCCGCCTGGCGGCCGGCCATCGTGCTCGGGCGGGTGGCCAAGGACATGGTCGTGCTGGTGTGCCAGGCGGTCCTGGTGCTGGTCGTGGCCGTGGCCATGGGCGTGCGCATCGGCGGCGTCGAGCTGGTGCTGGTGCTGGCGCTCATGGCGGCCACCGGGCTGTTCGCCTCCGGGCTGTCGCAGGGGCTGGCGCTGACCGTGCGCGACGAGAACGGCATGTCGCAGACGCTCAACCTGTTCATGCTGCCGATCATGCTGCTGGCCGGGCTGTTCATCCCGATCGCGTTCGCGCCCGACTGGATGCGGGCGATCGCGCCGATCAACCCGCTCTACCACGCGGTCGAGGCCGGGCGGGCGCTGTTCGCCGGGCGGCTCGGCGACTCGTCGATCCCGATCGCGTTCGCGCTGTTCATCGTGCTCGCGGTGCTCACGACGCTCTGGTCGATGCGGTCGCTACGCAGGATCGCCGGGTAGGAACGTGCCGGCCTCGTCGGTCATCCGCTCGTACTCCTCCAGCCTGGCCCTGGTACGCAGCGGCGCGGCGTCGGCCATGGCCTCGACCAGGGCCATGGCGAGGGCCAGGGGGGCGGCGTGGGAGTCGAACACCAGGCGGTCCCCGACCGGGCCGTCGAGCACGACCTCGGCCGGGAAGTCCGGTCTGTCGGTGATGGCGGCGACGCGCAGGCCGAGCTTCTCGGCGTACTCCAGCGCCTGCACGGCCTCGGCCGGATAACGCGGGAGCACCACCGCCACCATCCACTCCGCGCCCGCCCGCCGCGCCGCGTGCAGCCCCTCGACCAGCTCGGAGCCGCCGTGGGTGAGCAGGCGCACGTCGGGGTGGATGCGCCTGGCGTAGTAGGCGAAGGTGGTGGCCAGGCCGCAGGAGACCCGCAGGCCCAGCACCGGCAGCGGCTCGGTGGCGGCGAGCTGCTCGCCCAGCTCCTTGAGCGGGAGGGCGGCCAGCCGCTCGCGGACGACGGCGAGGTTGCGGATCTCGCTGTCGATCGCGTTGCGCAGCAGGCTCTCCTGGGGCGCGACCACGCCGCCGCCGAGCACCAGCGGGCGCAGCGCCTGGCGCAGCTCGGGATAGCCGGCGAAGCCGAGCACCATGGCGAACCTGGTCACCGACGGCTGGCTGACCCCGGCCCGCTCGGCCAGCTCGACGCTGGACAGGAAGATCGCCTCGTCGAGGTGCTCGCCCAGGTAATGGGCGATCCTGCGCTGCACCGGCGACAACCGCCGGCCGTCGAGCAGCATGCCGAGCCCACCGTGATATCCGTCAGCCACGCCACCTCCAACACTCCTCCACCGGCATTCTCATCCCCCGCGCCGCGCGGGGGACGGCGACGGCGGGGTCAGGACTCGCGCATGGGGATGCGCACGCCACGGGCCTCGGCCACCTCGGCGGCCTCCTCGTAACCCGCGTCGACGTGCCGCATCACGCCCGTGCCGGGGTCGTTGGTGAGGACGCGGTTGAGCTTCTCCCCGGCCAGCGCGGTGCCGTCGGCGACCGTGACCTGCCCGGCGTGGATGGACCGGCCGATCCCCACGCCGCCGCCGTGGTGGATGGACACCCAGGCCGCGCCGGAGGCGGTGTTGAGCATGGCGTTGAGCAGCGGCCAGTCGGCGATGGCGTCCGAGCCGTCGGCCATGGCCTCGGTCTCCCGGTACGGCGAGGCCACCGACCCGCTGTCCAGGTGGTCGCGGCCGATCACGATCGGCGCCTGGAGCTCGCCGGAGGCCACCATGTCGTTGAACCGCTCGCCCGCGACGTTGCGCTCGCCGTAGCCGAGCCAGCAGATGCGCGCGGGCAGCCCCTGGAAGTGCACCTTCTCGCCGGCCTGCGCGATCCACCTGGCCAGCGGCTCGTTGTCGGGGAACAGCTCCAGGATCGCGCGGTCGGTCGCGGCGATGTCGGCCGGGTCGCCGCTCAGCGCGGCCCACCGGAACGGCCCCTTGCCCTCGCAGAACAGCGGCCTGATGTACGCCGGCACGAACCCGGGGAAGTCGAAGGCCCGCGTGTACCCGGCGAGCTGGGCCTCACCGCGGATGGAGTTGCCGTAGTCGAACACCTCGGACCCGGCGTCCTTGAAGCCGACCATGGCCTCGACGTGCCGGGCCATCGACGTGCGCGCCCGCTCGGTGAAGCCGGCCGGGTCCTTGTCGCGTTCGGCGCCCATGTCCTCGAAGGCGACGCCGACCGGCAGGTACATCAGCGGGTCGTGCGCGGAGGTCTGGTCGGTGACGATGTCGATCTCGGCGCCCCCGGCCAGCAGCTCGGGCAGGGCCTCGGCGGCGTTGGCCACGACGCCGATGGACAGCGGGCGGCGCGCGTCGCGGGCCTCGTAGGCCAGCCGCAGCGCCTCCTCCAGGGAGGCCGCCTGCACGTCGAGGTAGCGGTGCTCGATGCGGCGGGTGACCGAGCGGGGGTCGCAGTCGATGCAGATCGCGACGCCGCCGTTCATGGTGACGGCCAGCGGCTGGGCGCCGCCCATGCCGCCGAGGCCGGCCGTGAGGGTGATCGTGCCGGCCAGCGTGCCGCCGAACCGCTTCGCGGCCACCGCGGCGAACGTCTCGTACGTGCCCTGGAGGATGCCCTGGGTGCCGATGTAGATCCACGAACCGGCGGTCATCTGGCCGTACATGGTGAGGCCGGCCGCCTCCAGACGGCGGAACTCCTCCCAGTTGGCCCAGTCGGGGACCAGGTTGGAGTTGGCGATGAGCACCCGGGGGGCCCATTCGTGGGTGCGGAAGACGCCCACCGGGCGGCCCGACTGGACCAGCAGCGTCTCGTCGCCCTCCAGGGTGGTCAGGGTCCTGACCATGGCGTCGAAGGAGGGCCAGTCGCGGGCGGCCCTGCCGGAGCCGCCGTAGACGACCAGTTGCTCGGGGTGCTCGGCGACCTCGGGGTCCAGGTTGTTCTGGAGCATGCGGAGCGCCGCCTCCTGCGGCCACCCCTTCGCGGTGATCGTGGTGCCTCGCGGTGCGCGCACGCTGCGGCTCATGGTGACCCTCCTGAATGAACACATTCACCTTTGTCACCCGAAGACTACGGTGGACCGCGTCCAGCGGTCCACCGCAGGCAGCAGGCGAAGCCTGCGCCTACGGTCCCCGAGACGTCCAGCGGTCCACCGCAGGCAGCAGGCGAAGCCTGCGGCCAGCGGTCCACCTTGCGGCCTTCAGCTCACCAGGAACTGGGTGGCGGCCAGTTCGCGGTAGAGGTCGTCGCCCGCGACGAGTTCGGCGTGGGTGCCGACCGCCCGTACGCCGCCCGCCTCCATCACCACGATGCGGTCGGCGTTCGTCACGGTGGACAGCCGGTGGGCGATGACCAGCACCGTCGTCTCGGCCGCCACCTCGGCGATGACCTCGCGCAGCCGCAGCTCGTTGACCGCGTCGAGCTGGGACGTGGCCTCATCCAGCAGCAGCAGCCTGGGCCTGCGCAGCAGCGCCCTGGCGATGGCGACCCGCTGCCGCTCGCCGCCGGACAGCAGCACGCCGCGGTGCCCCACCGCCGTGTCGAGCCCTTCGGGCAGCCGGGCGACCAGGTCGTCGAGCCGGGTGCGGGTGACGGCACGGCGCAGCTCGTCCTCGGTGGCGTCCTGGGCGGCGAAGAGCAGGTTCTCGCGCAGCGTGCCGGCCAGGACGGGGGCGTCCTGCTCGACGTAGCCGAGCGCGCCCCGCAGCTCGCCGAGCGGCCAGTCGCGGATGTCCCGCCCGCCGATGGAGATCAGGCCGTCCTGATGCTCGTAGAAGCGTTCGAGCAGGGCGAACACCGTGGACTTGCCCGCGCCCGACGGCCCGACCAGCGCCGTGAGCCCGCCCGCGGGCACCTCGAAGGTGACGCCGTCGTGCACGGTGGGACGGTCGTCGCCGTACCGGAAGACGACGTCCTCGAACCGCAGGCCCACCGGCGTGCTCCCGGCCGGGACGGCGGCGCTGACCGGCTCGGCGGGCAGGTCCTCGATCTCCTTGATGCGCCGCATCGCGGCCAGCCCGTTCTGGAGCTGGACGGCGCCCTGGACGAGCTGCCCGATCGGCGGCACCAGGTAGAACAGGTAGAGCAGGAACGCGATCAGGGACGAGACCTCCAGCACGCCCGACGCGACCCGCGACCCGCCGACGGCCAGCACGCACAGGAAGGCGATCTGCACGGCCATCCACGTCGCCACGCCGGCCAGCGACGTCCAGCCGGCCACCTGCAGCCCGCGGTCGCGGGCGCGCTCGGCCGCCTCCCCGACGACCGCGATCTCCCGTTCCTCCGCGCCGCTGGCCTTGACCGTCCGGTACGCCTGCAGCGCCCGGTCCAGCACCGCCCCCATCTCGCCGACGGCCTCCTGGGCCTGCGTCTGCGCCCGCTGGATCCGCGGCATGATGAGCGCGACCAGGCCGCCGATCACCACCACCACGAGCAGCGTGACCAGCAGCAGCACGCCGTCCATGGTGGCCATCATGACGATCGCGCCGACCAGCATGAAGACCGCGCTGACCGACTCCACGATCCCGTTGGTCAGCACCGCGCGCAGCAGCGTCGTGTCGCTCGTCACCCGCGACATCAGGTCGCCGGGCTTGAGCCGGTCGACGTCGGCGACCCTGAGCCGGAGCATCCGGTCGACGAGCCTGCGCCGGGCGCCCAGCACGACGCCCTCGCCGGTGCGTTCCATCAGGTAGTTGCCCCCGGCCGAGACGACGGCTCCGACGAGCACCGCCACGGTCAGACCTAACAGCGGCGCGGCCAGCGACTGGTCCTCGCCGAAGGCGTCCACCACGTACTTGGCCAGCAGGGGCATCGCGAGCCCCGCCACCGAGCCGATCAACCCGAGCAGACCGCCCGCGATCAGGACCTTCCGGTGCGGCCGGATGTAGGCCAGCAGCTCTTTGAGCACCCCAACTCCCCTCACGACATTTCTCGAAATTTCCCAACGAACGGCGCAGCGCGATCCGCACCGCCGCGCCAGGGTCAACTTAGATTGACGACCAAAGTATGTCAACTTTCGTTGACGCCTCCTCCTTGAGAAGGAGGCGGACGGGCGATCGCCCCCTCTGGCACCGGGATCGGCGGCGGCCCTATAGTCATGTCCATGAGTAGTCATGTTCTTGAGCATCACTGATGGCGCTGCGGCATGCCGTGCTGGCGGCGCTGCTCGACGGCGAGTACAGCGGCTACCAGCTCACCAAGATCTTCGACGTGGGCGTCTCCAACTTCTGGTACGCCGCCCCCCAGCAGCTCTACGCCGAGCTGGCCAGGCTGGAGGCCGACGGCCTGGTCAGCGGCCGGGAGGTGGTCCAGCACGGCCGTCCGAACAAACGCCTGTTCTCGGTCACCCCGGCCGGCCTGGACGAGCTGGCCGCCTTCGCCGCGGCCCCGGCCAAACCGTTGCTGCTCCGCGACGACCTGGCCGTGAAGGTCCACGCCGCCGACCGGCTCGACCCGGCGCCGCTGATCGCCCAGCTCCTCGACCGCGCCGGGGAGGCCGCCGCCAAGCTCGCGTTCTTCGAGAAGACCCTGCTGCGCCTGCGCGGCGACCGTGACGAGGAGTCGTTCCTGCGCGAGGGCGAGCGGGTCGGCCCGTACCTGTCCTGCCTGGCGGGCCGCCGCCTGGAACGGGAGATGCGCGACTGGTGCCTGAGCACCGCCCGGACGCTCGGTGAGCGCGCCGCCCGTACCCCGCAGGAGAAGCCGTGACCTACACCCGTTACGTCGCGCTCGGCGACAGCCAGACCGAGGGCCTCGGCGACGGCGACGACGTCCTCGGCCACCGCGGCTGGGCCGACCGGCTCGCCGAGCACCTGGCCGGCGGCAATCCCGGGCTGCTCTACGCCAACCTCGCGGTGCGCGGCCGGGTGGCCGCCCAGATCCGCGCCGAGCAGCTTCCCGTCGCGCTGGAGCTCCGTCCCGACCTGGCCACGGTCATGGCGGGCATGAACGACGTCATCCGTCCCGGTTTCGACGCCGCCGCCGTCGCGGCCGACCTGGAGCACATGTTCGCGGCGCTGACCGGGGCGGGCGCGCGGGTGGTGACGGTCACGTTCCCCGACATCGGCAGGATCGCGCCGCTGGCCAGGCCGCTGCTGCCGCGCGTGCTCGACCTCAACGCCCGCGTCCGCGAGGCCGCCGCCCGGCACGGCGTGACGCTGGTGGACACCTTCCCCGACACGGCGGTGACGGACGCGCGGATGTGGAGCCCGGACCGGCTGCACGCCAGCCCGGCGGGGCACGCCAGGTTCGCCGCGTCGGTGGCGTACGCGCTGGAGCTGCCCGGCAGCGACGACAGCTGGACCCTGCCGCTCCCCGTGCTGCCCCCGCCCGGCCGCCTGCGTACGGCGGCGGCGGAGGCGCGCTGGCTGGGCTCGTTCGCCGGGCCGTGGATCGCCCGGCGCCTGCGGGGCCGCTCGTCGGGCGACGGCCGGGTGTGCAAGCGCCCGGCGCTCGCGCCGGTACCGGATCAGTCGACCTCGGGCAGGTCGGGGTCGTCGTAGTCGGCGTCGCCGTCGTCGGCCCTGCGCAGCTTGATGTCCTCGGTCCACTCCCGGGCGAAGGCGCGGATGTCCGCGATGTGCCGTTCGTCCAGGCCGTGGGCCTCGAAGCGTTCGTCGCTCATGAGCTCGACGAACTCCAGCCGCATGAGCAGCTCCTGCGGCGAGAAGTCGTCGAGGTGGACGGCGGCGAGGCGTTCGAGGTCGCGGAAGGAGAACGCGTGCGCCGCCGAGGCCGCGTCGGCCACGTCGGCGGGCAGACCTCTCTCGTGCAGGTCGCGCACCCGCAGCCCGATCACGTCCGCCGGGGCCGCCACCGGCAGGCCGTCGCACACGACCGGGGGCTCGCGCAGCGCCTCGCGGGTGAGGGCGATCTCGGCGTCGCGCCCGGTGGACGGGTCCGTGACGGTCAGGCGAGCCGCCCACGCGGTGCTCTCGGCGACCTCCGCGACCAGCCCGCCGGCGCGCAACGCGGCCACGACGTCGCCGGCGGCGGACGGCAGCGGCCGTTCGGCGGCGGTCACCAGGTCGAGGCCCTCGACCAGGCGGTCGGTGAAGCCGTGGACCCGCAGGGCGTGACCGCCCGCCAGCAGCAGCCCGTGCCGCTCGCCGGTCGGCGACAGGGCCCGCAGCAGGCGCTCGGGGAACGGCGGTAAGCGCATCAGAGCGCGGCGGGGGGCGCGAGCGGTGTCATGGGTCAAGTATGCCGACGGCCGCGCCGGCTGGAGGGCAGGTCGTGCCGCCCCGACAGGAACTCCTGGAACGCGATCTTGGCCCTGATGACCGGCCGCCGCCAGCGTTCCTCACGGTGGACGGCGGTGGCCAGCTTGCGGGGCGAGCGTCCGCCGCGGAAGAACCAGCGGGCCCACGGCGAGCCGGGACGGGCCAGGCGCACGGCGCCCACCAGGAGCAGTAAAGGCAGGAACAGCCCCGCCATCCCGGTCCAGATCTTGCCCTTGAGCAGCGTGATCACCGCCAGCGCGAGGTTGGCCACGATCAGCGCCGCCGGGTTGACGGGCGTGCCGTAGTCCCAGGTCAGGGGGCGCAGGCCGATGAGGAGCAGGCCGGTCACGGCGACGGCGATGAAGACCGCGTCCACCGAGGTGCGCCCCTCCTCCTCCCAGTAGACGTCGTGCAGGTGCAGGATCAGCGCGAACTCGTCCAGCACGAGCGCGGAGCCGACGCCGAACACGCAGGCGGCGACCACCTGCCCGGCCTGCCCGGCGCCGTTGACGATGAGCCCGGTCACGCCTCCGATGAGCATGAGCACGACGCCGAACACCACGTGGTGGATGTGCATCTCGCCCACGTTCACGTTGCGGAACCAGCCGACCTTGGCCCTGATCAGGCGGACGTTGATGCGGGTGGCGATGAACGCCACGATGAGCGTGACGAAGTAACAGAACAGCGGCAGCCGTCCCGTGGTGACGATGTTGCTCTGGAACCAGTTCCCCATGACCTTAGAAGTCGATGGTACGAGCCGGAACAGCCTTGTATGTCCGCCGTGGAAGCGCTCATGAGGCGGCTCTCGCCTGGAGGGCCCGTTCGTAGCCCTCGATGACGAGCTGCCGCCTGAGGTTGTCGCGTACCTGGTCGAAGGGGGGCGCGCCGGGGGCCGCGGTGCGGGCGTACCGGTCGCGCAGGCGGCGTTCGGACAGGTCGAGGGTGGCCGCGTGCAGCTTGCCGAGCGCCGAGTCCAGCTCGGCGGCCCGCACCTGCGCGTAGGTGTACTGGTCGTAGGAGGGCACGCCCGGGATCGGGCGGCCGGAGCGTGCGGCCTGCGCGCGGCGGGCGTTCTCGGCGGCCAGCTCGCGCTGGAACCCCTGCTCGCTGACGTCGGCGAGCAGGCCCGCCTCGCGGGCCCAGATCCGCCGCGCCTTGTCCAGCACGGCGGCCCGGACCGCCCGCTCCCTGAGCCGCCGCGCCGGGGTGACGCCGTCGCGGGGACGGTCCCAGAAACCCGGGCCGAGCCCCTGGGCGGCGAACTCGGAGATCACCTCGGCGCGCACGGTCTCGGCCGCCCTGAGCACCTCGGCCCCGCTCACCGGCTCCCCCTCGAACGTGACGACCGTGTCCCCGGGACGCATCCCGAGCACCTCCGCCACGCCCGCGGACGCCGCCCGCGCGGGAACGCCGGGCCCGGCCTCCTCCCCGGCCTCCACGATGCCGATGACGAGCACTCCGACAAGCACCCCGGCCAGCGCGAGAGCCACCCGAAGGACCCGCCCGCGCGCCGGGAACCTCGGACGCGGGCCAGGCGCCCGGCGCGGCCGGCCGGTGCCCGGGGTGCTCGTCATGGCGTCAGCTCGCGATCTTCATGTCGAAGACGTGGAACCCCGCGTTCGCCAGCGGGCTGCCCGCCGGGAAGGTCACCGTGGCGACCGTCCTGGACGCGTCGAGCGGCACCGCGTAGCCGAACACCGACACGCCCGACTCGCGCGTCTGCCCGGTGGCCGGGTTCTTGTAGCTGGTCTGGGTCATGTTGTGGTAGTCGGCGCGGGCCACGAGCACGCCCCCGGCGGGCGCGGTCGCGTCCCACTGGTCGCCGAACCTGACGGTCCTGTCCTCGGTCGTCCCGTCGGTGTAGGTGACCTTGAACACGCCCTCGCGCGCCTTCAGCCCACCGGCTCCGAGCAGGACCAGCCTGGCGCCCTGCCCGGACAGCGCGACCGTCTGCCCGGCGGCCTTGACGTTGTCCGTCGTGCCGTACGGGCGCGGGTGCCAGACGAAGTCGGCGCCGAGCACGTTCACGGTCCGGCCCGGCGTCAGGCCCGCCTTCTCCAGCGCCTGGCCGGAGTAGCTGCGGCCGCTGGTGGAGAAGCCGCCGACGTTGGGGTTGAGGTCGGAGCTGACCGCGACGTTGTTGTACGCCTCCTCGACCGAGCCGGACACGACCGGCGCGGTGGCGGGCCCGTTGTAGGCCCCGCGCGAGACCGTGCCGGCGACCTGGTTGCCGAAGTAGTCGCGGTCGCCGAGGCCGTCCACGACCGCGCCGGACGCGACTGCGGGCGAGCCTTCGAGCAGCTTGTAGCCGTCCACGTCGGCGGCGCCGTCGGCGGTGCCGGGGGCGGCGAGCCCGGGGTCGGCCGTCACCGCGCGGGCGTCGGCCGCCGGTACGGCCACGCCGCCGTGGTAGACGTTGGAGTCGTAGCCGATGCCCGGGGCCGAGGGCAGCGTGCCGGACGGCGCGTAGAAGATGTTGTTGACGATCTTCGAGTTTCCGGTGGGCACGGCCACGTCGAGCTTCTGCGACGGGCAGAAGAACGTGTTGTTGTACAGCCACAGCGGGCTCGTGTTGTCGCCGGAGGCGTTGCCCGCGATGCGGCAGTCGTCCTGGGCGATGTTGAACCGCAGGATGGCGGTGGCCTTGTAGTTGGGGAACTCGGTGCAGCTCTGGCAGCCGAGGTAGAAGCCGCCGGCGTTGTCGTGCGAGTAGTTGTACTGGTAGACGCACGAGCCCTTGATGCCGCCGTCGCAGTCCCAGGCGGTGGAGTCGAAGATGGTGGGCCGCTGCCGGGTCACCTCGTTGAACTGAAATACCGGGTCAACAGAGTTGATCGGCCACATTCCCGCGAAATTTCCGTCTACGTACGGGTATTTCCCGGCGCCGCCCTCGTCGAACAGGTTCTGCTCCACCAGCGGCCGGTCCGAGGCGTGCACCACGATGCCGTCGCCGCCGACGGCGCGGATGGTGTTGCGGGCGATGAGCACGTTCCGGTGGTAGTCGGTGCCCTTGCGGCTGATCTTGATGCCGCCGCCGCCGGTGTCGTGCACGTAGTTGCCGGTGATCGTGATGCCGTCGAGGTAGCCGACCCGGCCCTCGGGCAGCGCCTGGATGCTGATGCCCGCCGAGTAGGAGAACCAGGAGCCGTTGGCCCCGGTCTTGTTGCCCCAGCCGGCGACGTCGGAGATCTCCAGGTCCCGCAGGACCAGCCCGGCCTTCGGCTCGGGGGTGGTGGAGTTGTACTGCACGCCGGTCCGCTTGGCCGTGGTGGCCGCCGGGTTGGTGATGTGCAGCTTCTCCAGCGTCACGTAACTGTTGTCCACCAGGTGAACGGCCCACTCGCCGCCGTCGCCCTGGATGATCGGCTTGGGGCCCTCGCCGTAGGAGGTGAAGACGACGGGGTGCGCGGCCGTGCCGGAGCCGACGGGTTCGAGCCGGCCGGCGCAGACGGTCCCCGCCCTGAACTTGATCGTGTCCTTCTCGCGGAAGGTGACGGCGTTGACGGCGTCCAGGCTGTTCAGCGGCCCGGCGGCGGTACGCCCCGAGCCGCCGTCCGGCGCCTGGCAGTCGACGAAGAAGTTCCTGGCGGCGGCCGCTTCCGCGGGGGTGGCGACCAGTCCGGCCGCCACGACCAGGGCCGCGACTAACTGAAGGCGCATGTTTCCTCTCCGGGGGTGTTTCAGGCGAACTCTGAGCAGTTCAGAGCGGTTCAGAGGGGTTCAGGCGGACCGGGACAGCGTGGCGGGCTCGATCCCGTGCTCGAAGGGCAGCCCCCGGGCGTGCCGGGCCAGCTCGTCGAGCGCGAGGTCGGCCATCCTGGCCAGCTCGCCGCCCAGCGAGCCGGCGACGTGCGGCGTGACGAGCGCGTTCGGCAGGTCGTAGAGGGGGGACTCGGCGGGCAGGAACTCCGGCTCGGTGTGGTCGAGCACCGCGTACAGCCGTCCCGAGGTCAGCTCGGCGACGAGCGCGTCCTGGTCGACCAGGGCGGCCCTGGCCGTGTTGATCAGCGTGGCGCCGTCGCGCATGGCGGCCAGCCGGCCCGCGTCGATCAGGTGGCGGGTCTCGGGCAGGTCGGGCGCGTGCAGGCTGACCACGTCGGAGCGGGCGACCAGCTCCTCCAGCCCGACCCGGCGCGCCCCCAGGTCCTCCGCCAGGTACGGATCGCTGACCAGCACCTCGAAGTCGAACGGCCGCAGCAGCTCGATCACCCGCCGCCCGATCCTGGAGGCCCCCACGATGCCGACCACCCGCCGGTAGTTGCCGAAGCCGGGGAAGCGGGCGTCCCAGTCGTCGTTGGCCCGCCGCGCCCGGTAGGCGCGGGCGATGTCGATCACCCGCTTGTTCGCGAACAGGATCGCCGCGAGCGTGAACTCGGCCACCGGCTCGGCGTTGGCCGAAGCGGCCGAGGAGACCACGATGCCGCGCTCCCAGCAGGCGTCGGTGACGTGGTGCTTGACCGAGCCGGCCGCGTGCACGATCGCCCGCAGTCGGGGCGCGCGGGCCAGCACCTCGGCGGTCACCGGCGGGCACCCCCACGAGGTGAACAGCACCTCGGCCTGCGACAGGTCGGCGCCGTCGAACGCGGCGACCTCGGCCCGGACGTCGGCCACCCGGGCCAGCCGGGCCCGCACCTCGCCGGTGAGCATGCGCTCGGCGACCCCCGCGGCCATGGCGACGACCGTCACCGGCTTGTTCATGTTCTCCCCCGAGAGCTCGTTCACTTGACGCTGCCCGCCGTCATCCCGGCCTTCCAGAACCGCTGCAGGGACACGAACACCAGCAGCAGGGGCACCACGGACAGCAGGGACCCGGTGATCACCAGGCTGTGGAACTCGGGGAAGGCGTTGCCCTGTTTCTCCCAGCCGTACAGGCCGAGGCTGAGCGGGTAGAGCTGCTGGTCGCTCAGCATGACCAGGGGCAGGAAGAAGTTGTTCCAGATGGCGGTGAACTGGAACAGGAAGATCGTCACGTACGCGGGCAGCAGCATGGGCAGCGCCACGGACACGAACGTGCGCAGCTCGCCGGCCCCGTCGGACCTGGCCGCCTCCAGCACCTCGCCGGGCACGTACCCGGACGAGAGCACCCGCGCCAGGTAGACGCCGAACGGATGGACCAGCACCGGCACGAACACCGACCAGAACGTGTTCACCACGCCGACCTTGGAGGCCAGCAGGTACAGCGGCACGGCGGTGGCGGTAGTCGGCACCAGCACGCCGAGCAGCACCAGCCCGAACATCTTTTCCTTGGCGAACCAGGAGTACTTGTCGAAGGCGTAGCCGCACATCACGGTGACGAACGAGCTGACCGCCGCGCCGACGCCGGCGTACAGGACACTGTTGAGGTACCAGCGGAAGAAGACGCCGTCGCCCTCCCGCGCGACCGCCCTGATGTTCTC
Organism: Nonomuraea sp. NPDC005730; assembly: GCF_040630865.1. NCBI lineage: Bacteria > Bacillati > Actinomycetota > Actinomycetes > Streptosporangiales > Streptosporangiaceae > Nonomuraea > Nonomuraea sp. NPDC005730. The sequence goes on along the minus strand of NZ_JBEXYK010000008.1, from coordinate 44,848 downwards.
GAACAGGTTGAAGCCGGCGAAGGAGAAGCCGGGCGTCGAGTACAGGTCGGACAGCGACTTGGTGGAGGCGAACAGCAGCCACGTCAGCGGCAGCAGCGTGTAGAGCGCGGAGATGATCAGCAGCACGTTGACCGTGGCGCGGGACATCCACTTCACCGGCGGTTCCCCCACTTCGTGACGGCGTAGGACAGCACGGCGGCGAGCAGCGCGAGCAGGATGGAGGCCGCGCCGGCCTGGCCGTAGTCGTTGTTGCCGAACGCCTCGTTGTAGGCGTACATGTTGGGCGTCCAGGTGCTGACCACGCCGTCGCTGACGTTGTCGAGCACCATCGGCTCGGTGAACAGCTGCAGCGAGCCGATGATCGTGAACAGCACGGTGGTGACCACGGCGCCGCGGATCAGCGGCACCTTGACCTGGAGGGCGACGCGCAGCGGGCCCGCGCCGTCCATCCTGGCCGCCTCGACGACCTCGGCCGGGATGGCCTGGAGCGCCGCGAAGTAGATGATCATGTTGTAGCCCACCCACTCCCACAGCGCGATGTTGACCACCGAGCCGAGCACGTGGTCGCCGCCGAGGAAGTCGACGTCGCCGAGCAGGTCCACGATGGGGCTGATGCCGGGCAGGTACAGGTAGAGCCAGATCAGGCCGGCGATCACGCCCGGCACGATGTGCGGCATGAACAGCGCGAGCTGGAAGAACTTGCCCAGCCTGGCCAGCCCGGAGTCCAGCAGCAGCGCCAGCGTGAGCGCGCCGCCGATCATCAGCGGGATGTACAGCACGCAGTAGCCGAGGATGACCAGGAAACCGTCGGTGAAGGCGGAGTCCTTCAGCGTGTCCAGGTAGTTGCCGAGCCCGACGAACACAGTCTCCGCGCCGCCGAAGCCGAGCCCCGACGACTTCTCGCTGAACAGGCTGAGGTAGACCGCGTAGGCCAGCGGGGCCACGATCACGGCCGCGAACAGGGCGAAGAACGGCCCGACGAACAGCAGGATCGCCCCCCGCCGCCGCCACCCCTCGCCGCCGCGACCGCTTCCTACTGGAGGAGTCACAAGCTGCCTTTCGGTGGGTCGCGGCGGAGCCGGCGCTCCGCCGCGCGCGTCGTGCTACTGCTGGGCGACGTTGAGGCCGCGGCTCTTGATCTCGCCGACGGTGGCCGTCTGAGCGGTGTCCAGCACGCCGGGGATGGTGGTGCCGCCGCTGGACACCTTGCCGAGCGCGTCCTTGAACGTGGTCAGCGTCTGCACCATGCTCGGGCCCCACGTCCAGCCGGGCTGGACCGTCTTGTACGACTCCGCGAACAGCGCGTAGATGTCCTGGCCGCCGTAGAAGGAGGCGTCGAAGCTCTTGGCCGCGACCGGCACGAGGTCGGCGATGGCCGGGAAGCCGCTGGAGGTGCCCGAGGACAGGCGGGCGGTCCACGCCTCCTCCGAGCCGGTCAGCCACTTGACGACCTCGACGGCGGCCTTGGCGTTCTTCGACCCCTTGCTCACGCCGAACGTGGTGCCGCCGAGCATGCCGCTGGCCGGGGTGCCCCAGTTCGGGATCGGCGCGATGGCCCACTTGCCGGACTGGCCGGCGTGGTTGCCCTTCATGACGCCCGCACCCCAGTTGGCGCCGACGTAGCCCCAGAGGGTGTCGTCCTCGAAGGCGGCGTTCCACTCCTGGCTGAAGGACGGCTGGACCTTCAGCAGGTCGTCCTTGACCAGGCCCTGCCAGTACTCGGCGACCTTCTTGCTGGGCTCGTCGTTGATCGTCACCTTCCAGGCGTCGCCCTCGGTGCCGAACCACTTGCCGCCCGCCTGCCACGACAGCGCGGCCAGCACGCTCGGGTCGTCGGGGAAGAAGGTCGCGATGCGGGACCTGCCGTCGGCCTTCTTGACCTTCTCGGCGGCGGCGCGGAAGTCGTCCCAGGTCTTGGGGACCTCGATCTTGTTCTTCTCGAACAGGTCCTTGCGGTAGAAGAACACCTGCGGCGCGGCGTCCATGGGCAGCGCCCACGCCTTGCCGCCCAGCTCGACCAGACTGAAGACCTCGGCCGGGTACTTGGACTTGACGTCGGCCACGTCGGCCGAGATGTCCTGGAGGGCGCCCTGGTTCACGAAGTCGGGGAGCTGCGGGTACTCCACGGACATGACGTCGGGGGCGTTGCCGGCCTTGACGGCGTTGGAGAACTTGGCGTAGCCGCCCGCGTTGCCCGAGGGGATCTCCTCGTACTTGATCTGGACGTCCTTGTGTGACTTGTTGAAGGCGTCCACGACCTGCTGGGTGCCCTTCGCCCAACCCCAGAACGTCACCTGGGTGGGCTTGCCCGCCTCACCCGCGGGCTGCGCCGGCTCCGTGCTGCCGCACGCGGCGGCGAGCAGGCTCATACCGGCCAGCAGTCCGGCAATGCCGGCGCTCTTGCGTCCCATCGATGGCTCCTCATCGCTTTCGATCGATAAGGCATCATTCGCTCATACTCGATCGGTTGTCTAGAGAGAGGCCACAAATCGATCAATAACGAAATGGATGCGTAACTTCACGGACGCGGCGCGACCGTGGATTCCCGGACCCTCAGCTCGGGCAGCAGCGCCACGTGCTGGGCAGGGCGCCGCGGGCCCTCCTGGATCCGGCTCACCAGCAGGTCGACGGCACAGCGGCCGACCGCGGCCTTGGGGGGCGCGACGGCCGTGAGCGGGGGGTCGCTGAGCGCCGCCACCTCGTCATCGTAGGCGACCAGCGACACCTCTTCGGGAATGCGCACCCCGGCCGCCCGCAGGTGCTGGACCAGCAGCAACGCGTCCTCGTCGTTGTGCACGAGCATGGCCGTGACCCCGCCCCTGATCGCCGCGACCACGCCGGCCACCTGCTCGCGCGAGGGCCCCTCCTGCGCCACGTCGAGGTGGACGGGCTCGGCCAGCCCCAGGTCGCGGACGGCGGCGAGGAACCCGTGCCGCACCCGGGGGGCCGTCGGACTGTCCCGCGAGACCATGGCCAGGCGCCGGTGCCCGAGCTCGGCCAGGTGCCGCGCGCCCAGGAAGGCCCCGTGCGCGTGGTGGGAGGCCGCCGCGTCCAGCAGCGAGGCGGGCCCGCCCAGCTCGGCCCGCCGTTCGACGAGCACCGCCGGCACGCCCAGCTCGGCCAGCCAGCCCTCGTGCGAGGCGTCCGGCTGCCTGCTCGGGGTGAGCAGGAGGCCCTCGATGCCGCCGTCCACGAGCTGCCTGACCTGGGTGCGGTCCTCCTCGTCGTCGTAGCGCGAGACGCCGAGGACGAGCCGCGCGCCCAGCCGTTCGGCCTGCTCGCGGGCGCCCCTGATGACCGCCGGGTAGTAGTAGGTGGCCGAGGGCACCAGCATGCCGAGGGTCAGGGAGCGCTCCCTGGTGGGGGCGGGCACGGACTCGGGCCGGGTGATGCCGCCGTGCACGCGGTTGACCAGGCCCTGGCCGGCCAGGTGCTCGACGTCCCTGCGCAGGGTGACCATCGAGACGTTGAGCCGGTCGACCAGCTCGGCCAGGCGTACGGAACCGCGCTCGCGCACCTCGCGCAGGATCAGTTCATGACGTTGTTCGGCGAACACCGCGACTCCTTCTGACTCGACCCTACGATCCTAGCGGGAAGTGCTTTCGTTTTTGAACGGATGCTTTCGTTCGATCAGGATGCTAAGGTCCCGCCCGAGACCGGACGTCCCCTTGGAGTGCCGCATGTTCCCGCTTCCCCCGGAGGATCGAACGCTCAGCCCGTACACCGGCTGGACCCGCGCCCATTGGGAGGCGGTGGCCGACGGGCTGCTGGCCGCGGTGGAACCGTACCGCTCCGCGGACGGCGCCGTGATCACGCTGCCGGGACGCGAGAGCTGGTCGCGCTGCGACGGCCTGGAGGGGTACGCGCGCACCTTCCTGCTGGCCGCCTTCCGCGTGGCCGGTGGCGGCCCCGAGGAGCTGCTGGCCCCGTACGCGCGCGGCCTGGAGTCCGGCCCCGGCGTCTGGCAGCCGATCGAGGACCGCACCCAGCCCATGGTCGAGGCGGCCTCGATCGCCCTGTCACTCTGGCTGACCCGCGAGCGCCTGTGGGACCGCCTGTCCCCCGCCACCCGCGAACGCGTCGCCGCCTACCTGGCCGCGGCCCTGCGGCACGAGCCGGTGGACAACAACTGGTGGTTGTTCCCCGCCATGGTGGGCGGTTTCCTGTCGGCCGTCGGCCTGCACGCCGAGGAGGCCGGCGCGGCGGTGGCGCGCGGCCTGGCCCGCATCGAGCCCTGGTACGCCGGCGACGGCTGGTACGCCGACGGCGACAACCGCTCCTTCGACCACTACAACGGCTGGGCCATGCACCTCTACCCGGCCCTGCTGGCCCACCTTTCGGGCCAGGGCTCTCCCGGGCCCCGCCTGCGCCGCTTCCTGGAGAGCTACGCGCTCACCTTCGACCAGGACGGCCGCATGCTCCACCAGGGCCGCTCCCTCACCTACCGCTTCGCCTCGGCGACCTCGCTCTTCGCCGGAGCCCTGCTGGACGCCACCCCGCTCTCCCCCGGCCAGACCCGCCGCATCGCCTCCGGTGTCCTGCGCCGTTTCCTCGACGAGGGCGCGCTCTCCCCCGAGGGGCTGCTCACGCTGGGCTGGCACGGCCCCCACGAGCCCTCGTTGCAGTCCTACTCCGGCTCGGCGTCCCCGTACTGGGCGTCGAAGGCGTTCCTCGGGCTGCTGCTGCCGGCCGGCCACCCGGTGTGGACGGCGCCCGAGGAGCCCGGCCCCACCGGGCTCGCCGCGCTGCCCGGCCCCGGACTGGTCGTCCAGCACACCGGCGACGTCGCCCGCCTGCTCAACCACGGCAGCCAGCACCACCCCGGCGACCCCCTGTACGACCGCTACGCCTACTCCACCCGCACCGCGCCGACCACGGGCGTCCCCGACAACCACTTCGGCGTGGTCGGCCCGGACGGCACGGTCGCCGGGCGCGGCACGATCACCCCTCGGGGGACGGGCTCGGCGGGCGACCTGGCGTGGGCCGCGTCGGCGAGTGCCGGCGTGGAGAGCCTGAGCGTGGTCAGGGGGGCCGTCGAGGTGCGCGTCCATCGGGTCGCCCCCGGCTCGGCGGTCCGGCAGAGCGGCTGGGCGCTCGTCGCGGCCGCGGACCCGGCCGGCGGGCCCGGCGCCCGGGTCCGGGACGGCGACGGGCTGGTCTCCGAGCTGGTCGCGGTGCGCGGCTACAGCCGGGCGTACGTCGCCGACGACCCCGGGGGCAGCGCCTTCGGAGCTCCGGCGGCCGTGCCCGTGCTGGAGGGGGTGGCGGCGGACGGCTGGGCGGTCAGCGCGGCCGTCCTGGGCGGCGACCCCGCCGAGGTGCCGGCGGCGGCGGTGACGGCCGACGAGATCACGCTGACCTGGCCCGACGGCACCCGCCACACCTTCCGGGTCCGCGCCCCGGGCGGCGCCGCCGCCTGACGGCCCGCCCACGCGGCCTTCGCTTCAGGACGGTCCCACCCTCAGGACTGCTCTCCCGCGAAGGCGCTCAGGCCAGGAAGGCGCGCAGGAGGGCCGCCGTGCCCTCCAGGTGCTCGGCCATCGCCCGGCGCGCCGCGTCCGGGTCGCCGGCCAGGATGGCGTCCACGATGGCCCGGTGCTGGGCGGCCGCGTGCTCGATGTTCACCTGGAGCATCGGGATCGCGTTCAGCAGGTCGCTCACCCGGGAGCGGGCGTCGGCGCACGTCGCCGCGAGCAGCGTCGAGCCGGTCAGCTCGGCGATCGACAGGTGGAAGGCCGTGTCGAGGCGCCGGTAGTCCTCCAGGGGCGCCGCGTCCAGCTCGGCCAGCCGGCGCAGCAGCACCTCCCGCTGACCGGCGGCCAGGTCGGCCGCGGCCAGCACCTGCGCCGCCCCGCACTCGACCGCCAGCCGGAACGTCAGCGCGTCCGACAGCTCGGCCATGCCCATGTCGGCCACCGCCTGCCGCAGGTCGCCCGCGTCGGGCCGCGGCGGGACGTAGGTGACGAACGCGCCGCCGTACCGGCCGCGCCGCACGTCGAGGTAGCCCGCGTCCTGGAGGGCGCGGATCGCCTCGCGCAGGGTGACCCTGCTGATGCCCAGCCGCACGGCGAGCTCGCGCTCGGGCGGCAGCTTGTCGCCGTACGCCACCACGCCCAGTTTGATCGCCTGGAGCAGCCGTTCCACGGTCTCCTCGAAGGCGTTTCCCGCCTTCACCGGCCGCAGCACTGTCATCAAACGCGCCGAATCGTCCAAGGTGTCCTCAGGTCTTGACAAGCGATCCCGGCATGCACATCAATGGTCTGAGACTAGCCCAATCAACGGGAAAGCGCTTCAGAGCAGATCGGAGCGACCTAGGGTGAGCGAACCAGCGGGCAACGGATTCCTGTCCGTCGAGGAACTGCGGGGCGAGGTCGCGTCCGGCCGGATCGACACGGTGCTGCTCGCCGTCGCCGACATGCAGGGCAGGTTGCAGGGCAAACGGCTCTCCGCCCGCTACTTCCTGGACGAGGTGCTGCACCACGGCTCCGAGGGGTGCAACTACCTGCTCGCGGTCGACGTGGACATGAACACCGTCGCCGGCTACGACATGTCCTCCTGGGACCGGGGCTACGGCGACTTCGCGATGAAGCCCGACCTGTCCACCCTGCGCCGGGTCCCCTGGCAGGACGGCACCGCCCTGGTCATGGCCGACCTGGCCTGGGAGGAGGGCGGCGAGGTCACCGCCTCGCCGCGGCAGATCCTGCGCCGCCAGCTCGCCCGCCTGGCCGACCGGGGCCTGGCCGCGTACGTGGGCACCGAGCTGGAGTTCGTCGTCTACGACGACAGCTACGAGGACGCCTGGCGGCGCGCCTACCGCGACCTGACCCCCGCCAACCTCTACAACGTCGACTACTCCCTCCTCGGCACCGCCCGCGTCGAGCCGCTGCTCCGGCGCATCAGGCGCGACATGGAGGGCGCCGGCATGTACGTCGAGTCGGCCAAGGGCGAGTGCAACCTCGGCCAGCACGAGATCGCCTTCCGCTACGACGAGGCCCTGCGCACCTGCGACAACCACTCGATCTACAAGAACGGCGCCAAGGAGATCGCCGCCCAGGAGGGCCGCTCGATCACCTTCATGGCCAAGCCGAACCAGCGCGAGGGCAACTCCTGCCACATCCACATCTCGCTGCGCGGCCTCGACGGCGGGCTGGTGATGGCGGGCAAGGGACCGTACGGGCTCTCGCCGCTCGGCGCGCGGTTCATCGCCGGGCAGCTCGCCCGCATGCGCGAGCTCACCCTGCTGTACGCGCCCAACGTCAACTCCTACAAGCGTTACGTGCCCGGCAGCTTCGCGCCCACCGCCGTCAAGTGGGGCGTCGACAACCGCACCTGCTCCCTGCGGCTGGTGGGCCACGGCCCCTCGCTGCGGGTGGAGAACCGGGTGCCGGGCGGGGACGTCAACCCCTACCTGGCGGTGTCGGCGCTGATCGCGGCCGGGCTGGACGGCATCGACCGGGAGCTGCCGCTGGAGGACGCCTTCGGGGGCAACGCCTACGACTCCGGCGCCGAGACCGTGCCCCACACGCTGCGGGACGCGCTCGCCCTGTTCGAGGGGTCGAAGCTGGCCAGGGAGTCGTTCGGCGACGACGTGGTCGAGCACTACGCGAACAACGCGCGCGTGGAGCTGGCCGCCTTCGACGCGGCGGTGACGGACTGGGAGCTGTTCCGTGGTTTCGAGCGAATGTGACGGTAGGCATGAGGATCGTTAATCCGGCGACGGAAGAGGTCGTCGCCGAGGTCGAGATGGCCGACGCGGCCGAGGTCGACCGGGCGGTGGAGCGGGCCGCGAAGGCGTACCGGAGCTGGCGGGAGGTGGCGCCGGGCGACCGGGCGCGGCTGCTGCGCCGCTTCGCCGACCTGGTGGACGCCCACGGCGAGGAGCTGGCCCGGCTGGAGCTGGACAACGCCGGGCACCCGATCGGCAACGCGCGCTGGGCGGCCGGGGCCGTCCGCGACGTGCTGCACTTCTACGCCGCCGCCCCCGAGCGCAACCACGGCAAGCAGATCCCGGTGCCCGGCGGCGTGGACATCACGTTCCAGGAGCCGCTGGGCGTGGTCGGCGTCATCGTGCCGTGGAACTTCCCGATGCTGATCATGTCGTGGGGCGTCGCCCCGGCGCTGGCGGCGGGCAACACGGTGATCGTCAAGCCGGCGGAATGGACTCCGCTCACGGCGCTGAGGCTGGCCGAGCTGGCCCTGGCGGCGGGTCTCCCCGAGGGGGTGCTCCAGGTGCTGCCCGGGGCAGGGGAGGTCGCGGGGGCCCGGCTGGTCGAGCATCCCGGTGTGGCCAAGATCGTGTTCACCGGTTCGACCGAGGTGGGCAAGGAGATCGCCGCGAAGGCGGCGGCGCAGGTCAAGCGGGTGACGCTGGAGCTGGGCGGCAAGTCCGCGAACATCGTCTTCGCCGACTCGGATCTCGAAAAAGCGGCAAAAACCGCCCCTTATGCGGTCTTCGACAACTCCGGCCAGGACTGCTGTGCCCGCTCGCGCATCCTCGTCCAGGCCGAGGTGTACGACGAGTTCCTGGAGCGCCTGTCGGCGGCGGTGCGCGGCGTCAAGGTCGGCGACCCGCTCGACGAGTCCACCGAGATGGGCCCGCTGATCAGCGCCGAGCACCTGGAACGCGTCCGCGGCTTCGTCGAGGGCACGCCCTACCTCCAGGGCGACTGCCCCCAGGGCAAGGGCTACTGGTTCCCGCCAACCGTGCTCACCTCGAAGGTCACCGACCGCGCCTTCACCGAGGAGATCTTCGGCCCGGTCGTGTCGGTGGTGCCGTTCACCGACGAGGCCGAGGCCGTGCGCATCGCCAACGACACCCCGTACGGGCTGAGCGGGTCCATCTGGACGCGCGACGTCGGGCGGGCGCTGCGGGTGGCCCGCGCGGTGGAGTCGGGCGCCCTGTCGGTGAACTCGCACTCCTCGGTGCGCCACTGGACCCCGTTCGGCGGCTTCAAGCAGTCCGGCCTCGGCCGGGAGCTCGGCCCCGACGCCCTGACTGCCTTCACCGAGACCAAGAACGTCTTCATATCCTGGGAGTAGGGACAACAGTGCAGCGATTGCAGGACCGGGTGGCCGTGATCACGGGCGCGGGCAGCGGCATCGGGCTGGCCACGGCGCGCAGGTTCGCGCAGGAGGGCGCGAAGGTCGTCTGCGTCGACATCGACGAGGACGCCGGGGCCAAGGCCGCGGGCGAGGTCGGCGGCCTCTTCGTCAAGGCCGACGTGACCAGCGAGGACGACGTCGTCCGGATGTTCGCCACGGCCCACGAGACCTACGGCGGCGTGGACATCGCCTTCAACAACGCCGGCATCTCGCCGCCCGACGACGACTCGATCCTGGAGACCGGCCTCGACGCCTGGCGCCGCGTCCAGGAGGTGAACCTGACCAGCGTGTACCTGTGCTGCAAGCACGCCATCCCGTACATGCGGCGGCAGGGCAAGGGGTCGATCATCAACACCGCGTCGTTCGTGGCGGTGATGGGGTCGGCCACGTCGCAGATCTCGTACACGGCCTCCAAGGGCGGCGTGCTGGCGATGTCGCGCGAGCTGGGCGTGCAGTTCGCCCGCGAGGGCATCCGGGTCAACGCGCTGTGCCCGGGGCCGGTGAACACGCCGCTGCTGCAGGAGCTGTTCGCCAAGGACCCCGAGCGGGCCCAGCGGCGCCTGGTGCACATCCCGGTGGGCCGCTTCGCCGAGGCGTCGGAGATCGCCGCCGCCGTGGCGTTCCTGGCCAGCGACGACGCCTCCTTCATCACGGGGGCCGAGTTCCTGGTGGACGGCGGCATCTCCGGCGCGTACGTGACGCCGCTGTGACCCGTCCGGTCATCGGCGTCACGACGTACGTCGAGCCCGCCCGGTTCACCGTGTGGGACCTGCCCGTCGCGCTGCTGCCGTACATGTACGTCGAGAAGATCGTCCAGGCCGGCGGGCAGCCCGTGCTGCTGCCGCCGGCCGGCGATCCCGCCCAGGTCGTGGGGCGGCTCGACGGTCTCGTCCTGGCCGGCGGCGGCGACGTCGACCCGGCCAGGTACGGCCGGGCGGCGCACGAGCGCACCGGTTACGTCCGGGAGTTCCGGGACGAGGCCGAGTTCGCCCTGCTGGCGGCGGCCCTGGCGGCCGGGCTGCCGTTCCTGGGCATCTGCCGAGGGCTCCAGGTGCTCAACGTGCTGCTCGGCGGCACCCTGCACCAGCACCTGCCCGATGTGACCGGGCACACCGGCCACTCCCCCGCGCCCGGCGAGTTCGGCCACCTGCCGGTCACGCCCGTCCCCGGCAGCCGCCTGGCCAAGGCGCTCGGCACGCAACCGGTGGCGGTCCCGCACTACCACCACCAGGCCGTCGACCGGCTCGCCCCCGGCCTCACGGTCACCGCCACGGCAGGCGACGGGACGATCGAGGCGGTGGAGCTCGACTCCGGCGGGTTCGCGGTGGCGGTCCAGTGGCACCCGGAGGCGGGCGACGGACCGGCGCTCTTCGAGGCGTTCACGGCGGCCTGCTGAGACCGTTACTGGAAAGCTTCTTTACCTTTTCTGCGCCCTAAAATCGCGCGAAATCCCAGCTCAAAGGGCCATACCACCACGTTATAGGAAACTTGTTGGGTACCGGGTCGCGCCATCCCGGTGTCACCCTGTGTTCATCCCCAGCCGGCCGGGGCTCTTCCACTCCACACCCCCCTGAGGAGCCAGAGAGTGAACCCCAAACTCAGGTTGGGGGCTGCCGCAATGCTCGCGCTAGCCCTGACCACCAGCTCGCTGGTGGGCGCCACGAGCGCCACAGCCCAAGCGTCGCAGGTGGCCGATCCTCCCAGCCCCGACGAGCGCAGGAACGCGATCGCCACCGCACACAACGCGATCCTGGCCGACTCGGCGGCATTGCTGGCATCCGAGCAGGACACGTTCACGCTGACGTCGACCGTCGAAGGCGTCCGCGGCCTGCAGTACCTGACCTACGCCCGTAACCACGCGGGCCTGCCCGTCTACGGCGGCGACGTGGTCGTCGCCACGGACGCCTCCGGCGCGGTGGTCGACACGGTCGCCACCGGGCAGCGCACGAAGATCGGGATCGGCACGAAGGCGAAGGTGACCGCGGCCCAGGCCGCCGTGACGGCCAGGGCCAAGGTGGCCAGGGTCGAGACCGTCGCCACGCCCGTGCTGTCCGTGCACGCCGCCACGAAGACCCCGCGGCTGGCCTACGAGGTCCTGGTCACCGGCGCCAACGCCACCGGTCACGAGACCAAGCTCCATGTCTACGTGGACGCCCTCACCGGCAAGGTCATCGACGAGTGGGACGAGGTGCGCGACGGCACCGGCAACAGCTACTACGTCGGCACCGTCACCATCGACACCAGCCCCTCGTACACGATGCGCGACCCCCGCAGGAGCGGTGTCGCGTGCGGCGGCCAGAACGGCTCGCCGTACACGAAGACCACCGACACCTGGGGCAACGGCTCGGGCACGAACCTGGAGACCGCCTGCGTCGACGCGCTCTACGCCGCGCAGCGGGAATGGGACATGCTGAGCGCCTGGCTCGGCCGCAGCGGCATCAACGGCCAGGGCGGCGGCTACCCGGCCCGCGTCGGCCTGGCCGACGTCAACGCCTACTGGAACGGCCAGTACGGCTCCTTCGGCCACAACTCCGCCAACTCCCAGCAGCTCACGTCGATGGACGTGGTCGGCCACGAGTTCGGCCACGGCATCTTCCAGTTCACCAGCGGCGGCTCGGGCAGCGGCAACGAGGCCGGCGGCATGAACGAGTCCACCGGCGACATCTTCGGCGCGCTCACCGAGGCGTACGCCAACAACCCGAACGACCCGCCGGACTACCTGGTCGGCGAGGAGGTCAACCTCTCCGGGGCCGGGCCGATCCGCAACATGTACAACCCGTCGGCCCTCAGCCACCCGAGCTGCTACAGCGCCTCCATCCCGAACACCGAGGTGCACGCGGCGGCCGGCCCGCAGAACCACTGGTTCTACCTCGTGGCCGAGGGCACCAACCCCTCGGGCAAGCCCGCGAGCAGCCGCTGCGACAACGGCGCCGCGATCACCGGCATCGGCATCCGCAAGGCCGGTGAGGTGTTCATGTCCGCGCTGAACACGAAGACCCAGCCGTGGACGCACGCCAAGGCCAGGGTCGCCACCCTCCAGGCCGCCAAGACCCTGTACCCGGGCAGCTGCACCGAGTTCAACGTGGTCAAGAACGCCTGGGACGGCGTCAGCGTACGGGCCCAGTCCGGCGAGCCGAGCTGCACCCAGGGCAGCAACGACTTCTCGGTCAACCTGAACCCCGCCTCCGGCAGCGTCACTCCGGGTCAGAGCACCACGACCACGGTCAGCACCACCGTGACCGGCGGCTCGGCGCAGTCGATCACCCTGCGGGCCGGCACCCTGCCGACCGGCGTGACCGCCTCGTTCAGCCCGGCCACCATCACCGCGGGGCAGAGCTCCACGCTGACGATCACCACCTCGGCGAGCAGCCCGCAGGGCAACCACTCGATCGCGATCACGGCCGACGGCGCCGACGTCGACCGGCAGGCCACCTACAACCTGCAGATCGGGCAGAGCTCGCCGAACGACTACTCCTTCGGCGTGACCCCGTCGTCGGCCTCGGTGCAGGCCGGTCAGTCGGCCACCGCCACGGTCAGCACGCAGGTCACCGCCGGTCAGGCGCAGAGCATCGCGCTGTCGGCGAGCAACGTGCCCGCGGGCGTGACGGTCAGCTTCAGCCCGTCCACGATCACCGCCGGGCAGTCGTCCACGGTGACGTTCGCGACCACGAGCGGCGTGACGCCCAGCACGTACACGATCAGCCTGAACGCCGACGGCGCGAGCGCCGACCACTCGGCCTCCTTCAGCCTGACGGTGGGCGGCGGCCAGGGCACCACGTGGCAGACGTACACGGCCTACACGGCCGGACAGACCGTCACCTACCAGGGCACCAGCTACCGCTGCCTGCAGTCTCACACGAGCCTGCCGGGCTGGGAGCCGCCCAACACCCCTGCCCTCTGGCAGCCGGTCTAAGTCGCAATACCTGGGCGGCCACGCCGGGGTGGCCGCCCAACCCCCTTGAGGAGCCACAGATCGTGAACGCCATGCTCAGGCTGGGCGCCGCGGCCACCGCCGCGTTGGCCCTGACCCTCACCACGCCGGCCGGACCGGCCGGCGCCGCCGCCGACCCCGCGCCCGACATCCCCGTCGCGAACGTGACGGCGCATCTGAGCCAGTTGCAGTCCATCGCCACGAGCAACGGCGGCAACCGCGCCTCGGGCAGGCCGGGCTTCACCGCCTCGATGAACTACATCAAGGGCAAGCTCGACGCGGCCGGCTTCACCACCCGCGTGCAGAGCTTCAGCGGCGGCAGCAACCTGATCGCCGACTGGCCGGGCGGCCCCGCCAACCAGACCGTGATGCTCGGCGCCCACCTCGACAGCGTCGCGGCCGGCCCCGGGATCAACGACAACGGTTCCGGCTCGGCCGCGCTCCTGGAGAACGCCCTCACCCTGGCCGCCCGCAGGCCCACCCTCACCAAGCACGTGCGGTTCGGCTGGTGGGGCGCCGAAGAGGCGGGCATGGTCGGGTCCAGGTACTACGTGCAGAACGGCGGCGCGAGCGGCGTCGAGGTGTACCTGAACTTCGACATGATCGCCTCGACCAACGCCGGCTACTTCGTCTACGACGACGACGCGGCGATCCAGCGCACCTTCAACGACTACTTTGCCACCATCGGCCTGCAGACCGAGGGTGACAGGGAGGGCGACGGCCGCAGCGACCACGCCTCGTTCAAGAGCGCGGGCGTCCGGGTCGGCGGCCTGGCCACGGGGGCCGGGGCGGTCAAGAGCTCGGCCCAGGCCGCCAGGTGGGGCGGCTCGGCCGGGCAGCCGTTCGACCGCTGCTACCACAGCGCCTGCGACAGCTACCCGAGCGCCGTCAACACCACGGCGCTCGACCGCAACTCCGACGCCATCGCGTACGCCATATGGAAGCTCGCCGTGGGCACCAGCACGCCCACGGAGAACGACTACTCGATCTCGGTGGCCCCGTCGTCGGCATCGGTCCAGGCCGGTCAGTCGGCTACCGCGGCGGTCAGTACCCAGGTCACGTCCGGCCAGGCGCAGAGCATCGCGCTCTCCGCCGGGAACGTGCCGAGCGGGGTCACCGTCTCCTTCAGCCCGTCCACTGTGCAGGCGGGTCAGTCGTCCACCGTCACGATCGCCACCACCAGCGGCGTCGCGGCGGGGACGTACACCATAGGGATCAACGGCGACGGGGCGACGGCGGACCACTCCGCGTCCTTCACCCTGACCGTCGGAGGGGACGGCCAGGGCACCACCTGGACGGCCTACAAGTCGTACACGGCCGGAGACGTCGTCACCTATCAGGGGGTCAGCTACCGCTGCCTCCAGGCGCACACCAGCCTGCCGGGCTGGGAGCCGCCGAACGTGCCCGCCCTCTGGGCGCGGGCCTGATCCTCGGGCCTGACCTATAGGGCCTGATCCATGGGGCCTGATTCATAGGGCCTGATCCTCGCGCGGGCCGGTCGCCACCGGCCCGCCCCCGAGCTGCCGCGTGCGAGCTGACCTGCCATGACCGGCTCGCGCGCGGCCACCAACGCGGCCGCGACCCCGCCTCTCCGGGGCCGCGGCCGCTTTTCGCTGCGTGCGGGATGTCGCGGATGCTGCGGATGGCAGGGGGCGAAGCGCGACAACACCCCCATGACGGCACTAGGCTGACGGACATCACCGGCGAAACCGTGCGGGAGAGCACCCTGACAGCCGGTCAGGGTCCCTGAAGGAGCAAGCCCTCCCCGCGAACCTCTCAAGGCAAAGGACCGCGCGGCAGCCCTGTAAGGCGTTCTTACGGGGAGGTGACCTCTGGAAAGCAGGCCCTCGGGGCCTCGCCGAAGGTGAAAGTCCGGTAAAACTCGGGCGAAGCTCTCAGGCATCCATGACAGAGGGGGAGGATGCTGGCATCCAATCCTGTCCTGAGGTGCGACAAATGTCCCGACCTACGCCGCTACGAGACGTCCACGAGGCCCTAGGCGCCACGCTGACCGACTTCGCCGGATGGCTCATGCCGCTCCGGTACGGCAGCGAGTCGGCGGAGCACAAAGCCGTCCGCGAGGCGGCCGGGCTGTTCGACCTCTCGCACATGGGCGAGATCTTCCTGACCGGTCCGCAGGCCGCAGAGGCCCTCGACTACGCCCTGGTCGGCCACCTGTCGGCGCTCGCGCCCGGCCGGGCCAGGTACACGATGATCGTGGACGAGCGCGGCGGGGTGCTCGACGACCTCATCGTCTACCGGCTGGCGGACGAGGAGTTCATGGTGGTGGCCAACGCCTCGAACTCCGACAAGGTCGCGGATGAGCTGAAAAATCGTACTAAGTCGTATGACACGGCGGTCGATGACCGCTCCCAGCAGTACGCCCTCATCGCGATCCAGGGCCCGAAGGCCCAGGAGATCCTGGCCACGCTCACCGACGCCGACCTCGGCGGCCTCAAGTACTACGCGGGCCTGCCCGGCGTGGTCGACGGCCGCCAGGCGCTCATCGCCCGCACCGGCTACACCGGCGAGGACGGCTTCGAGCTGTTCGTCGCCAACCAGGACGCCGTGCCGCTCTGGCGCGCCCTGGAGGCGGCGGGCGAGCCGCACGGGCTCAGGGCCGCCGGTCTGTCCAGCCGCGACACCCTCAGGCTGGAGGCCGGCATGCCGCTCTACGGCAACGAGCTGAGCTCCGACCTGACCCCGTTCGACGCGGGGCTGGGCAGAGTGGTGAAATTCGACAAGCCCGGTGACTTCGTCGGCAGGGCGGCACTGGAGGCGGTCAAGGACGACCAGCCCCGCCGCCGCCTCGTCGGCCTGGTCGCCCAGGGCCGCCGGGTGCCGCGTCACGGCTACCCGGTCACCCGCGACGGCGCCGTCGTCGGCGAGGTCACCAGCGGTGCGCCCTCCCAGACCCTGGGCAAGCCCATCGCGATGGCCTACGTGGACGCCGGAGCCGACACAGGTCTGGCCGTGGACATCCGGGGCAGCCATGAACCTATGGACCTGGTCGAGCTGCCCTTCTACAGGAGGAACAAGTGAGCAACATCCCTGACGACCTGAACTACACCAAGGAGCACGAGTGGGTGTCGGGCGTGGACGACGGCATCACCGTGACCGTCGGCATCACGGCCTTCGCCGCCGAGGCTCTTGGTGACGTCGTCTTCGTGCAGCTCCCCGAGGTCGGTTCGACCGTCGAGGCGGGTGACTCGGTCGGCGAGGTGGAGTCCACCAAGTCGGTGAGCGAGATCTACGCGCCCGTCGGCGGCGAGATCGTCGAGGTGAACGCGGCCGTGTCCGACGACCCGTCGCTGGCCAACAGCGACCCGTACGGCGACGGCTGGATGTTCCGTGTCCGCATGGAGGGCGACGCGGAGGACCTGCTGTCCGCCGAGGAGTACACGGCGCTCACCTCAGGCGAGTCCTGACACCAACGCCGGGGCCCGCGGCGGGCCCCGGCACTTCCTGAACTGAAGGGCGCCATCAATGGCGATCAGCGTCTTCGACCTCTTCAAGATCGGCATCGGACCGTCCAGCTCCCACACCGGCGGCCCGATGGCCGCCGCGCACAAGTTCGCCCGCGGGCTGCACGACGACGGCCTGCTCCCCCGCGTGGCCCGCGTCGAGGTCATCCTGTACGGCTCGCTCGGCCTGACCGGCAAGGGCCACGGCAGCGACAAGGCGGTGCTGCTCGGCCTGTCCGGTGAGAAGCCGGAGCTGGTCGACGTCGACTCCGTCGACGCCCGCCTGGCCGAGATGCGCGCCTCGGGCACGGTCAACCTCTACGGCGAGCACGAGATCCCCTTCGTCGTGGGCCAGGACCTCGTCTTCGAACGCAAGATCTCCCTGCCCGAGCACCCCAACGGCATGCGCTTCACCGCCCGTGACGAGCAGGGCGAGACCGTGCGCGAGAAGGTCTACTTCTCCGTCGGCGGCGGCTTCGTCGTGGACGAGAAGGCCACCGGCGCCGACCGGATCAAGCCCGACGACACCGTCCTGCCCTACCCGTTCGCCTCGGGCGATGAGCTGCTCAAGCACTGCTCGAACACCGGCCTGTCGATCTCCGCCCTGATGCTGGAGAACGAGAAGGCGTTCGGGCGCACCGAGGAGGAGATCCGCGCGGGCATCCTCAACCTGTGGCGCGTGATGTCGGAGTGCGTGCGGCGCGGCATCTCCAAGGAGGGCGTGCTGCCCGGCGGGCTGAAGGTCAAGCGCCGGGCCAACCAGCTCCACCGGCGGCTGCAGGCCGAGTCTGCCGAGAAGGACCCGCTGCAGGCGATGGACTGGGTGGCGCTGTTCGCCCTGGCCGTCAACGAGGAGAACGCCGCCGGCGGCCGCATCGTCACCGCCCCCACCAACGGCGCCGCGGGCATCATCCCGGCCGTGCTGACGTACTACACCAGGTTCGTCCCGCGCGCCGACGACGACGGCGTGGTGCGCTTCCTGCTCACGGCGGCCGCGATCGGCGTGCTGTTCAAGGAGAACGCCTCGATCTCCGGCGCCGAGGTCGGCTGCCAGGGCGAGGTGGGCTCGGCCTGCTCGATGGCCTCGGCCGGGCTGACCGAGGTCATGGGCGGCACCCCCGAGCAGGTGGAGAACGCCGCCGAGATCGGCATCGAGCACAACCTGGGGCTGACCTGCGACCCGATCGGCGGGCTGGTGCAGATCCCGTGCATCGAGCGCAACGCGGTGGCCTCCAACAAAGCCATCACGGCCGCCAGGATCGCCCTGCGCGGCGACGGCCGCCACTACGTGGCCCTGGACAAGGCCATCAAGACCATGCGCGACACCGGCCGCGACATGCTCGACAAGTACAAGGAGACCTCACGCGGCGGCCTGGCCGTCAACGTCATCGAGTGCTGACCGACTCCGAGTGGTACCGTAGAGTTGTACCACTCGGAGGAGGCGATCATGTCCATCACCGCCAGCGAAGCTCGCCGTCGCCTGTTCCCTCTCATCGAAGAGGTCAACAACGACCACACCGCCGTAGAGATCGTGTCCAAGAGCGGCAGCGCCTACCTGGTGGCCGCCGAGGAGTACGAAGCGCTGCGGGAGACGGCCTATCTGCTACGTTCCCCGGCCAACGCCCGCCGGCTGATCGAGTCCTACCAGGAGGCGGTCCAAGGGCGTCATGAGCGTCACGCGCTGCTGGACGACGAGGCTGCTCGGTGAAGGTGGCGTTCACCAGCCAGGGCTGGGAGGACTACGTCCACTGGCAGACGGCCGACCGGCAGATGCTCAAGCGCATCAACCGGCTGGTCGAGGATGTCGTGCGCGATCCTTACGAGGGCATCGGCAAGCCCGAGCCCCTCAAGTACGCGTTGGCGGGCGCCTGGTCCCGGCGCATCACCGACGAGCATCGCCTGGTGTACCTGGTCGCCCACGACGAGGTCGTCGTCCTGCAGGCTCGCTACCACTACGAGTAGAGACGCGGCGGTCCGCCCGGCTCCTCCGTGCAGGAGGGGCCGGACGGGCCGGGTGTCAGGCGGACGAGCGGCAGATGACCGTGGTGGTGTGGCTGTTCACGCAGATCAGGCCGACCGCGGGGCTGAGCGCGTGGGCCAGCAGGCCGGGCAGGTGATCCCCGACGCATTGCATCTGGCCGTCTTCCCCGATCTTGCAGGGGATCAGCGGAAAGCCGTCGCCCGTCTCCGCGTGAGCGGCGGGCGCGGCGAGCGCCAGGGCGAGGGTTGCGGCGGCGAAAGCGCCGATGATGCGGTGAATGACGACCTCCCGATCGGATTCGACGACGAAGGCGCCGAGTCGCGCCTTCTTCCTTCAGCTACGAGCAGCCAGTTGACTGGTCAGCGGCGCTCGGCCGGTTGGCGGCGGACGTGGACGCGGACGACCGCAGGCGTCTCGTCGTCGCGCACCTCGCGGCGGATGCGGCCGACGATGTCCTGGTCGAGCTTGGTCACCACCGCGCCGACGTCCGCGTCGGAGGGGCAGGTCAGGGCGACGCGCAGGCCGTTGTCGGCGACCCGTACGCCCGCCCGGCCCAGGCCGTCCACGCCCTTGAGGCCCACGCACAGCATGGCCGTGCCGGTGCCGCTGGCCGCGCCCCGGCGGCCCCAGCCCAGGCTGAGCAGCAGCCAGCGCACGGCGAGCATGGCCAGGATCAGCATGGCGAAGGCCAGCAGCCACAACGTCCAGGGGTCCGCGGCCATCGTGCGGGCGATCTCGGCGGGCAGCACCTTGGCGTTGCGCGGCAGGTCGAAGAGCAGGCCCTGGCCGCGCAGCCAGCCGTAACCGCCCGCGCCGAGCAGGGCGAGCCCGACCAGGGCCAGGCCGACGCGGTTGCCCGTGTACTGCCGCATCACACGCCCTTCCTGCGCAGCCGGACGACGACCTCGCCGGTGCCGAGCGTGCCGACGCCGGCCAGCCGGTCGCCGACCGCCGTGCCGACCTGCCGGAGCATCGCGCCCGAGCTCTCCGGCCCGGTCACGACGGTGACCTCGATGGTGCGCCGGCGCAGCCGTACCCGGGCCCGGTCCACGCCGTTCACCTTCTGGGCGGCCGCGCGCAGGGTGCGGCGCAGCCCGGCGCGGGTGATGCCGATGACGATCAGCGGGTCGGACGTCTCGACCGGGACCGTCCTGTAACGTCCCGGCACGATCGCGAGCAGCAGCATCAACAGCCCGGCCCCGGCGGTGAGCAGCGCGGCCGAGGAGACCTGCGGCCACGTCCGCGCGCCGGCCAGCTCGATCGCCTCGTTCACCGGGACCCAGCCCAGTGGCTTGCCGAGCAGCGACGTCACCACCTCGGCGGTCGTCGCGCCGAGCACGGCGGCCAGGACGAGCGCGACGAGGGCGCCGGGCAGCGCACGCGCCGGTCTGAGCGCCCTTCTCGCCCTGCGCAGCCCGGTGTGGTGCTGGGCGGTGATGGCTGCGGGCACCATCTGCTGAAGCGTGGTCATCACAACGACAGACGTACATGGATCCGGAGGGGCTGCGACCGCGCCCTCGCCGCCCATTTGCCCGATCATTACGGCCGCACCAAGGAAAGTGAACCTCTCCCGCGTTCCAGGCATGAATATGAACCCCGCTCATATTCATTCGCCCGATATGCCGTTACCCTGCTGACATGGATGACCGCCGGCGCTACGACCGCGCCACCGCCGCGCTCGAACCGCCCTTCGCGATCCTCGACCTGGCGGCCATGCGGGCCAACGCGGCCGACCTGGTGCGCCGCGCCGCCGGCAAGCCGATCCGGGTGGCGAGCAAGTCCGTGCGCAGCCGCGCCGTCCTCGAACGCATCCTGGCCATGGACGGCTTCCGCGGCATCATGGCCTTCACCCTCCCCGAGGCCCTGTGGCTGGCCGGTCAGGGCTTCACCGACATCCTGGTCGCCTACCCCACGGCCGACCGGCAGGCGCTCGCCGCCCTGGCCGCCGACCCGCGGGCCGCCGCCGAGATCGCGATCACCGTCGACTCCCGCGAGCAGCTCGACTTCGTCGAGCAGGCCGTGTCAGGCGTGCATCCCAGGGCCGAGTTGCGGCTCTCCCTCGACCTGGACGCCGGCTACGTCACCCTCGGCGGCAAGTTCAGGGCCGGCGCACTCCGCTCGCCCGTGCGCGAGCCCCATGAGGCCGCCGACCTGGCCACGGCCATCGCCAAGCGTCCGGGGCTGCGCCTGGTGGGGCTCATGGCCTACGAGGCGCAGATCGCCGGCGTCGGCGACGCACCGCCGGGCAACGCCGCCTTCGCCCGGGTCGTCCGGGTCATGCAGGCCCGCTCGGCCCGCGAGCTGGTCGTCCGTCGCGGCCGCGTCGTGAACGCCGTGCGCCAGGTCGCCGACCTGGAGTTCGTCAACGGCGGCGGCACCGGCTCGATCGAGACGACCGTCAGGGAGAACGCGATCACGGAGGTCGCCGCCGGATCGGGCTTCTTCCACCCACGGCTGTTCGACTTCTACCGGCGTTTCACCGGGCGTCCGGCGGCCCTGTTCGCGCTGCCGGTCGTCCGGCGTCCCGGGCCGGACACGGTCACGGTGCTGGGCGGCGGCTACCTGGCCTCCGGCCCTCCCGGGCCGAGCCGGCTGCCGCAGCCGTACCTGCCCGCCGGCCTGCGGTACGCGCAGGACGAGGGCGCGGGCGAGGTGCAGACCCCGCTGCTGGGCCAGGCGGCCCAGGAGCTGCGGGTCGGGGACCGGGTGTGGTTCAGGCACGCCAAGGCGGGCGAGATGTGCGAGCGCTTCGACACCCTGCACCTCGTGGACGGCGACACCCTGGCCGAGTCGGTGCCGACGTACCGGGGCGAGGGCAGGACCTTCCTCTGACCCCGCCCCCGCCCCCGCCCCGGCCCCGGAACCCGCTCAGCGCCGGCGGCGCCTGCGCCGGAACAGCACGATCGCGGCGCCGACGACCAGCACCGCGCCGACGCCGATGAGCACCGGCGCCAGGTTGGGCTGCTCGTCCTCCCACACCCCTTCGGGCTTGTCGCCGTAGTCGACCGGGCGGGCGGTCACCCCGAGGGCGTCCCCCACGGACGCCACGAAGTGGCCCGCCCGGCTCCTGACATCGGCGACCGTACGCTCGGCGACCCGCTTGGGGCTCACCCGGTCGGCGATGGCGTCGACCGTCTGCGCCAACTCCGCGCGCGTGCGCGCGATCCGCCGCTCCAACTCGTCGGGATCGGTGTCAGCCATGGCTCTCCTTTCGACCGTACGCGTGGTCGCGCCCGCTACGTAGTCCGCCGCGAGCTCCGTCCGTTCTGGTCGTGATCAGTCTGTCAGGTCGGCGTGCCGTACGGCACAGCGGCCGGGCCGGTAGGTTTGCCGGAGGAACTCAGGAGGGCCCATGACAGAGACCAAGCTCGCGCCCGGCGACGCCGCGCCCGAGTTCACGCTACCCACCGCCGACGGCGGCACCGTCTCCCTCGACAGCCTTCGCGGCAAGAGGGTGATCCTCTATTTCTACCCCGCCGCCATGACGCCCGGCTGCACCAAACAGGCCTGCGACTTCCGCGACAACCTCGGCCAGTTGACCGGTGAGGGTTTCGTCGTCCTCGGCGTGTCGAAGGACAAGCCGGAGAAGCTGGCCAAGTTCGTCGCCCGCGACGCCCTGACCTTCCCCTTGTTGTCGGACCCGGAGCTCGCCGTCCACCAGGCCTACGGCGCGTACGGCCCGAAGAAGCTCTACGGCAAGGAGATGATCGGCGTGATCCGCTCGACGTTCGTCATCGACGCCGACGGCAAGATCGAGCAGGCGCTCTACAACGTGAAGGCCACCGGCCACGTGGCCTCGCTCAAGAAGAAGCTCGGCCTGGCCTGATCCCCGGCTCGCGGGCCCGCCGACAGGGGGCCCGCGGTCGTCGCGGAAGGCTGCCCGGCCACGGCCGGAGCGCTAAGCTGTTCCCAGCCCGCCTCGGCGGGATCGCGGGCGTGGCGAAATGGCATACGCGGCAGGTTTAGGTCCTGTTGGTGGAGACACTGTGGGGGTTCGAGTCCCCCCGCCCGCACACGCAGCGGCTGCGAGGGTCGTGCCGTCCGGGAGGCCGGGTCGCGCGGT
This sequence comes from Nonomuraea sp. NPDC005730, assembly GCF_040630865.1. Classification (NCBI taxonomy): domain Bacteria; kingdom Bacillati; phylum Actinomycetota; class Actinomycetes; order Streptosporangiales; family Streptosporangiaceae; genus Nonomuraea; species Nonomuraea sp. NPDC005730. The sequence continues at coordinate 22,307 of NZ_JBEXYK010000008.1, read as the reverse complement.
GCTTCCTCTTCACCGCGCGACCCGCGTCTCGATCATGATCCGCCATCACGATCTCCCTTTACTCGCCCGCGAGGGGCGCTCCCATGTACCACCATGCCTGGTCCCTTGTAAGACCCATGTAAGACCTGGGTCGTACGCGGACTTCCCCCTCTAGGCGGACAAATCTCTGGCGTGGCTTACATATCGTGATGATGTGTTCGGCAGGGTACGGGCGTGGTCGAGGCGCCACGGCGGGCTGGTGAGCGTCCTGCGGGTCGCCCCCCTCGCCGTCTTCAGCTTGCTTCTGGCGATCCCCTACGCCTCGCTCACCCCGGCGGGGGGCAGCCGCTACCTGGGCGTGGCGGGCTACGTCGCGCTCTCGGTGCTGCTGATAGTGCCGCTGCTGTGGCGGCGCAGGCCGCTGGCGGCGTACGCGGTGATCTCGCTGGCCTCCTTCGGGCAGTGGCTGGCCCACGTCGACCCGCTGCCCGCCAACCTCGCGGTCATGGTGGCGCTGTGGACGGTCGCCTCCGAGTGCGCGTTCCGGTGGGCGCTGGCCGCCGGGCTGGTGGCCGAGCTGGGGATCTTCCTGGCGCTGGTGAACTGGTCCGTCGCCACCTTCGGCATGTTCTTCAGCGGCTCGATCTTCGTCGTCACCATCTGGCTCGCCGGCCTGTACGCCAACACCCGCCGGCGCTACCTCGAAGGGCTGGAGGAACGCGCCGAGCGGGCCGAGCGCGAACGCGACCAGCAGGCCAGGATGGCCGCGGCGGCCGAGCGCACCAGGATCGCCAGGGAGCTGCACGACGTGGTGGCCCACAATGTCAGTGTGATGGTGGTGCAGGCCGACGGGGCGGGCTTCGCCCTCGACAGCGACCCCGAGCAGGCCCGGCTGGCCGTACGGAACATCTCCAAGACCGGGCGGGCGGCCCTGGCCGAGATGCGCAGGATGGTCGGCGTGCTGCGCGAGAACGAGGACGACGGCACCGACTACACCCCGCAGCCCGGCCTGGGCCAGCTGGAAGAGCTGGTACGCGGCGCCGGCGTGCCCGCCAGCCTGCGCATCGGCGGCGTGCCCGGCGACCTTCCCGAAGGGCAGCAGCTCGCCGTGTACCGCATCGTCCAGGAGGCGCTGACGAACGCGCTCAAGCACGGCGGCCCGCACGTCCAGGCGCGGGTCGAGATCGACTACGGCGGGCCCGAGCTGGTCGTCCGGGTGACCGACGACGGCCGGGGCGCCGCCGCGCCGCGCAGCCCCGACGGGCACGGCCTGATCGGCATGCGCGAACGCGTCGGCATGTACGGCGGCGCGGTCTCGGCCGGTCCCCTGACCGGCGGCGGCTTCGAGGTGCTGGCCCGCCTCCCGGCGGCGAGGGCGGCGTGATGATCAGGGTGATGCTGGTCGACGACCAGGAGCTGCTGCGGGCCGGGTTCAAGATGGTGCTCGGCGCCCAGCCCGACATCGACGTGGTGGCCGAGGCCGCCGACGGCGTCACGGCCCTGGAGCTGCTGGACCGCGTCGAGGTGGACGTCGTGCTCATGGACGTCCGCATGCCGCGCATGGACGGCGTCGAGGCGACCAGGCACATCGACGGGCCGAAGGTGCTGATCCTGACCACGTTCGACCTCGACGAGTACGCCCTGGCCGCGATCAAGGCGGGCGCGGCCGGGTTCCTGCTGAAGGACGTGCCGCCCGCCGACCTGGTCAACGCCATCAGGCAGGTGCACGCGGGCGACGCCGTGGTCTCGCCGCGCACGCTGCGCCGGATGCTGGACCGCTTCGCCGCGCAGTTGCCGGTGGAGGAGCTGCCGGCGGCGACCGAGCTGACCCCGCGCGAGCGGGAGGTGCTGCTCATGGTGGCCCGCGGCCTGTCGAACATGGAGATCGCGGGCCGTCTGGAGGTCGCCGAGGCCACGGTGAAGACGCATCTCGGCCGGGTGCTGGCCAAGCTGGGGCTGCGGGACCGGGCCCAGGTGGTGGTGTACGCGTACGAGGCGGGGCTCGTCGTGCCCTCGCATCGGCCGAAAGGCTGACGGGGGTCGTCTGAGGTCCTACACGAAGTCCCTCCTCAGGGCCCACAATTCCTGAAATTTCCACTCCTAACGTTGGTCGCGACGAGAAATTGCGACAAGGAGTGAAAGTGACCCTCACCGAGTCCTGGCGCGCGGCACCGCCCGCGGTGGTGGCCAAGGCCCTGACCAAGGTGTACGGCCAGGGCGACGCCCAGGTCCACGCCCTTCGCGGCGTGGACGTGGCCTTCGCCACCGGCGCCTTCACGGCGATCATGGGCCCGTCCGGCTCCGGGAAGTCGACGCTCATGCACTGCCTGGCCGGCCTGGACACCGCCACCTCGGGCACGGTGCACATCGGCGACGTCGAGCTGACCGGCCTGGCCGACCGGCAGCTCACGCTGCTGCGCCGGGAGCGGATCGGCTTCATCTTCCAGGCGTTCAACCTGCTGCCCACGCTCACCGCCGAGCAGAACATCAGGCTGCCCCTGGACATCGCCGCCCGGCAGGCGGACGAGGAGCTGTTCTCCCGGGTCATCGACACCGTCGGGCTGCGGAACCGGCTCGGGCACCGGCCGACCGAGCTGTCCGGCGGCCAGCAGCAGCGCGTGGCCGTGGCCAGGGCCCTGATCAGCAAGCCGCAGGTGATCTTCGCCGACGAGCCCACGGGCAACCTGGACTCGCGCAGCGGCTCGGAGATCCTGTCCTTCCTGCGCACCTCGGTCCGTGAGCTCGGCCAGACCATCGTCATGGTCACCCACGACCCGGTCGCGGCGGCCTACGCCGACCGGGTGGTGTTCCTGCGCGACGGCGAGCTGGTCACCGAGATCACCTCGCCCTCGCCGCAGGCCGTCCTGGACACGCTCGTGAAGCTGGAGGGCTGAGGTGCTGAAGACGGCGCTGGCCGGGCTGCGCGCGCACAAGCTCAGGCTGCTGCTCACCTCGCTGGCGATCACGCTGGGGGTGGGCTTCATCGCGGGCACGTTCGTGCTGAACGACACCATCCAGGCGGGCTTCTCCCAGCGCGTCACCGCCGACGCCGACAAGGTGGACGTGGCCGTCCTGCCCAAGGAGCGCGACGGCGTGCTGCCGGAGAAGGCTCTGGAACGGGTGCGCGCCCTCGCCGGCGTGACCGAGGCGCAGGGCCTGATCCGCGACCCCGCGCCGCTGCTCGGCAAGGACGGCAGGGCGGTCGGCAGCAGCCCGACCACGGCCCTGTCCATCGTCCCCGGCCCGCTGGACCGCACCTCGATCGTCGCGGGCACCGCCCCGGGCACCGACGACCAGGCGGCCGTGCTGGACAAGAACACCGCGAAGTCGCAGGGCCTGCGGCTCGGCGACACGATCACCGTGCTCGACCCCAAGCAGGCCCGCCACCGGTTCCGGCTGGTCGGCCTGCTCGACCCCGGGGTGGACCAGGAGCTGTCCTTCACCGGCGCGGTCGGCTTCACCGCGGCCACCGCACAGCGCATGACCGGCGCCAAGGGTTACCGCGAGATCGACGTCGCCGGCTCGGCCCCCGGGCTGAAGCAGGCCGTGGCCGCGGCGCTCGGCGACGCCTACGAGGTCAAGTCCGGCACGGAGCTGGCCGACGACCTGGCGGCCTCGGCCGGGCTGTCGATGCGCACGCTGACCATCGGCCTGCTGCTGTTCGGGGCGGTGGCGATGATGGTGGCCGCGCTGGTCATCTACAACACCTTCACCATCCTGGTCGCGCAGCGCACCCGGGAGATGGCGCTGCTGCGCTGCATCGGCGCGACCCGCGGGCAGGTGTTCGGCTCGATCGTGCTGGAGTCGTTCGCGGTCGGGCTGCTCGCCTCCGCCCTCGGCCTGCTCACCGGGTACGGGCTGGCCGTGCTCGCGCTGACGCTGCTGTCCGCGTTCGACGCCCCCATGCCCACGGACGCGGCGGTCGCGCTGACGCCGGCCACCATCGGGATCGGCCTGGCCGTAGGCCTGGTGGTCACCCTGTTCGCGGCCCTGCTGCCCGCGCGGGCGGCCACCCGCGTGCCGCCGGTCGCGGCGCTGCGCGCCCAGCCGGAGGAGCAGGACTTCCGCACCGGCCTGCTGCGCTCGGTGTTCGCGGGGCTGTTCCTGCTGGCCGGGGCGGGCATGACCGCGTTCGGCGTGGCAGGGCTGCCGGCCGGCGAGACGAGCACGCTGTTCGTCGTGATGGCCGGCGGCGCGCTGGTCTTCCTGGCCGTGCTGATCCTCGGGCCGGTGCTGGTCAGGCCGCTGAGCGCGGTGGTGGGCTGGATCCCGGCCAAGCTGTTCGGCGTGCCCGGACGCCTGGCGCTGGACAACTCGGCCCGCAACCCCCGGCGCGCCGCGACCACCACGGTCGCGCTCACCATCGGCGTCACGCTGATGACGCTGATCTCGGTGCTCAGCGCCTCCACCCGGCTGACCGTGTGGAACAAGCTCGACGAGCAGTTCCCGGTCGACTACATGCTGGCCGGCCAGGTGCAGGACAGCGGGGTGCCCAGGTCGGTGGCCGAGAAGCTGCGCGGCCGTCCCGAGCTGGCCTCGGTGCTGCAGATCCGCGAGACTCCGGGCAAGGTGGGCGACCGGCGCTTCGACATCGGCACCTACCACGGGACCGTCGCCCCCGAGGTGCTGTCCGGCTCGATGGTGGGCCTGTCGGCCGGGCAGGTCGCGCTGCTCGACTACGCTGCCTCCGCCCTGGGCGTCAAGGTCGGCGACACGGTCACCGTCAAGACCGAGAAGGCCGGGTCCGTGCCGCTGAAGGTGGTCGCCGTCCTCGCCGGGACGAACTCCACCCTGCCGCCGCTCACCGTCGCCGAGCGGCCGTTCGACACCTACTACGACCGGGTGCCCGACTCCCGCGTGATGATCAACATCCGCGACGGCGTCGCGACCGACCAGGCCCGCCAGGTGGTCAGGGCCGCGATCGCGGCCCATCCCACCGTCCAGATGGCCAGCTCGACCGAGGTACGCGGACAGTTCGACGAGACCCTGGACATGCTGCTCATGATCGTGACCGGGCTGCTCGGGCTGGCGATCCTGATCTCGCTGCTCGGCATCGCCAACACCCTGTCGTTGTCGGTGCACGAGCGCACCAGGGAGTCGGCGCTGCTGCGGGCGCTCGGGCTGACCCGGCCGCAGCTGCGGCGCATGCTCTCGGTCGAGGCGCTGCTGCTCGGCCTGGTCGGGGCGCTGGTCGGCGTGGTGCTCGGCGGCGTGTTCGGCTGGGCCGCGGTACGGGCGATGTTGCCCGGGGCGGTCTTCTCCGCGCCGCTCGGGCAGATCGCGCTGTTCGTGGTGCTCTCGGGGCTGGCGGGCGTGCTGGCCGCCGTGGTGCCGGCCCGGCGGGCGGCCAGGGCGTCGATCGTCGGTTCGTTGGCTACGGGGTGATCCATGGCAAAAGCGAATAAAAGCGAAAAATCAGGATAGAGGGTACGCGCAGGGGCTGCGCGGCCTCATGGGACGGGTGTCGTGGGGGACGCCGAGGCCGCGCGGCCACGTACGTGCCGCCAGGTCGGACCCCCCATGGGGGCGCGGCCACGCACGTGACGACAGGTCGGGCGCCCGATGGGGGCGGCGCCCGGCCTCCCGTGCGTCACGCGGTCAGCGCGGGGTACGGCCGGGCCACAGCTCGGCGACGGTCTCCGGATCCAGCAGAGGCCGGACGACGACCTCCCCGGACGCCTTGTCGATCACCATGCACGCCCCGCCGACCGTGTCCGGCAGCGTGGTTGGGTCGTCGGGGTCGAGCTCGCGGATCCAGGCGACGTACCCGTCGTGGAAGCCGTACAGGCCCACCGACAGCGGCTCGTCCGGCGGGCGCGTCCCGTTGACGTACTCCTCCGCCAGCGCCCTGGCCTGGTCCATGTTCATCGCGGCCGCCCCTGCCGGTCGAGGATCATGCAGAACACCCCCGTCACCGTCGCGTACGGCGGCTCGACCGACATGTGCCCGCGCTGGGCGTCGATCCAGATCACCTCGCTGCCGGAGTTGACCGCGTTCCAGACGTGCGACCCGCCGCCCGGCCAGCGCACCACGATGACCGCGCTCGCGCCGTGCCCGGCCTCCAGCAGCCGCCGGGCGATCATGGGGTAGGCGTGCCGCCCCTGGCCCGCGTACTGGAACCGCCGGCCGGTCCAGCGCTCGATCCGGGCCGCTCCGCCCTTCTCGCCGGTGAGCAGCGGCCGGCCGATCCCGTCGTACTCGGGGAGCCGGGGGGCGGCGGTGGCGGGCTCGCCGTGCCAGGTGGACAACACGGCCAGGGCGCAGTCGGCGGCGTTGGAGGCCCGGAACGGGTCGTCCGCCGGGCCGCCGCCGTTGATCAGCCGGACCCAGGTGCCGCGCGGGTCGGGAAACCTGGTGCCGGGCTCCAGCGCCTGCCTCAGCTCCCGTTCCACCTGCGGGTCCGGCTGTGCCAGCCCGCCGGGCAGCCCGTACGGCCGGCAGTCGGCCAGCCTCGGCGGCCGCCGCTCGCCCTCGAACCAGTCGACGGCTGCGCGGTTCCTCGCCCGGTCGATCCGGGCCTCCAGCGGATGCCGTCCGTCCGCGCCGCGGGCCCCGTCCCTCTCTCCGAACTCCAGCCGCCGCATCCCGCTGACCGCCGCCCCGAAACCCCGCGTCACCGCGTCCCCGGGTCTCTCCGGCCCGCCGGTCCCGCTCCCCGGGAACTTCCCCGGCTCCCCCTCGTCCGGCCCGGCCCCACGCAGGCTGCCCTGGTCCGGACTGACCTCACGCGAATTCCCCTTGTCCGGACCGGCCGCGCGCAGGCTGCCCGCCTCCGGGGCTGCTTCCCGCGGGCCGCTCGCGCGTGCCGCCTCTGCCTGCGCGGCGGCTCCGTTCAGGCCGATCTCGCGTGGGGCGGCCGTCGTGGGTGTTGCTCCGCGCGGATCGCGGGCCGGGGCCGGGTGAGCCGTCGTGCGCGATGCCCACTCCTCCGGGTCGTCGGGCGCGTCAGGACGCCCCTCCGGGTGGCTGGACGTGCCGGTCCGCGCTTCCCCGGCGTTCGGCACGTCGGCGTTCGGCGCGTCCGGGTTCGGCACGTCGGTCGCGGCCCGCCCGCCGGTCGCCGCGCCGCCGTCGGCGCCGCGGCCGGTCGGCCCGGCGGAACGTGGCGCCGGGCCGTCCGGCACGCCCGCCGGCGCCTTCCGGTCGTCCGGCAGGCCGGGATGTGCGCCCTCCCGTTCTTCCGGGAGGGCGGTGGCGAGGCGGTTGAGGGTGTTCAGGCTGAACGTCAGGCCGTACGGCGTGTCGGTGCGGGCCGGCGCCGGGCGGGTGGCGAGACCGGTGAGCACGTCCAGGGCGGAGGCCACACCGGGAGCGGAGGCTGCGGCGGGCCGGGGGGATGGGTGGGAGGGAGCAGTGGGCTGCGTACGGAGGCCGGATGGCGGCGGCTCCTCGGCGGGGGCGCGGGAGGCGGCGGGCGTTAAGGGGGCCGAGCCCTCACGGGAGGAGGGCACCTCGGTCGTGGCGGGCGCCTCGCCGGGGACGTCCTCGGCGGCACGTTCGTAGTCGAGCCACCGGACCCCCTCTCCCACCACCGGGTTGTACTGCCCCTCCGGAAGGACCCCTCGGACGCTCGACTTGCGTTCGCGGACCACGTCCTGCCTCCTGTCCTGCTTGGACGACCGATCGTAGGGCCGCCGTCGCGTCCGAGAGGGGGAAGTGGGGAAGATTATCCGTCAGGGCCCACGGCTTTACCTGCGCAAACGTCCGCGAATCAGGCCACCTGGACCGTCAGGGCCGGCCACCCGCTGGCGCCGTCGGGCGCGGGCGGCGCCTGCCGTTCGGTCTGGGTACGCCCCGCCGCGTCCGTCGCCCGTGCCTCGATCGTGTGCTCCCCGGGCGTGGCGTCCCAGTCGAGCGCCCACTGCCGCCAGGTGTCGGGCCCCGGCACGGCGGCCAGCCGCGCCTGCCGCCACTCGCCGCGATCGACCCGCACCTCGACGGCGTCCACCCCGGTGTGCTGGGCCCACGCCACCCCGGCGATGGTCGTGCGCCCGGCCTTCAGCGAGTCGCCCCTCTTCGGCACGTCGATGCGCGACTCCGTCTTGATCGGCCCCTTCGCGGCCCACCCGCGTGGCGTCCAGTACGCCTGATCCCGGTCGAACCGGGTCACCTTCACGTCCACCACCCACTTGGTGGCCGACACGTACCCGTACAGGCCGGGCACGACCTGGCGCACGGGGAAACCGTGCTCGAACGGGAGCGCCTCGCCGTTCATGGCGATGGCGAAGAGGGCGTCGCGGCCGTCCATCACGACGTCCACGGGCGTGCCGCAGGTGAAGCCGTCGTCGGAGGTGGACAGCAGCATGTCGGCCCCCGGCTGGAGCCCGGCACGGCGCAGCAGGTCGGCCATGCGTACGCCCAGCCAGCGGGCGTTGCCGACGTACGGGCCGCCCACCTCGTTGGAGACGCAGGTCAGGGTGATGTCGGCCTCGGTGAGCGGCAGGTTCAGCAGCTCGGCGTAGGTGATCTCGAGTGGTCTGTCCACCATGCCGTGGATGCGAAGCTTCCAGGTGCGCGGGTCCACCTGGGGGACGACGAGCGCCGTATCAACCCTATAGAAGTCCTGATTTTTCGTGATGAAGGGTGACAGGCCGGGGATGCGGAAGTCCGTACCGGCGGGAAGGGGCCGGGCGGGCGTCGCGGGCCTGGGCAGCGCCAGGTTCACCCGCGTCACGTCCAGCTCCCGCCGCCCGCCGAGCTGCCGGCCCAGCACGGCCGACGCCCCGGCCACCACGATCCCGCCCGCCACACCGGTGATCAGCCGCCGCCGGTCGAAGCCGCGCTCCCCCGCCCCGGCCCGCATCACGGCAGGCCGCTCCACGGCCCCCTCGCCGCCCGCACCGGCACCGCCGACCTCGCCGACCGTGCCCTCACCACCGACCTCGGGGACCGTACCCTCACCACCGACCTCGGAGACCGCGCCCGCGCCGCCGACCCCAGCCGCAGCCTCGTCACCGGCCTCAGGGGCCGCCTCCCCGCCGGCCTCAGGGGTCGCGACCCCGCCACCCGCCTTCGAGGGGGCCGCCGCGACCGTGCCGCGACCACCGCCCGCGCGCCGGAGCAGCCACCCCAGCGCCAGCCCCCCGCACAGAACTCCGACCACCGTGGGCAGCACGTCCGCCGCCCCCGCCCCCGGACGGGTGAGCACCGCGGCCGCCCCCACCACCCCGAACACGGCCAGCCCCGCGTACCCGTACGCGAGCCGCCGCCGTGCCAGCACCCCGATGACGGCCGCGATCCCGGCGAGCACCACGAGCACGCCCCCGATGAGGACGGTCTTGTCGTTCTCCCCGAACGTGTTGATCGCGAAGTCCTTCACCGGCGCCGGTGTCAGGTCGACGGCGGTGTCCCCCACCGCCACCACCGGAAAGGTCTCAGGACCGGCGAACCCGGCGACAAGCTGCGCGATCCCCAGCGCCAGCGCGCCCGCCGTGAGCCCCGCCAGGGCGCCGGCCCAGGCGGGCACCGTCTCGTTCTTCTGCACGGTACGACGTTACGTCGCCCACGGTCAGCAGGTTCTTACGCGGTGGTTACGAGCCGACGATGTCACGCACGATCGGCGCCAGCGCGCGGAAGGCACGGCCCCGGTGGCTGATGGCGTCCTTCTCGTCGGGAGACAGCTCGGCGGTGGTGCGGTCGTGGCCGAGCGGCACCAGGATCGGGTCGTAGCCGAAGCCGTTGGTGCCCCGCGGGGTGGTGATCAGGTGGCCGGGCAGCGTGCCCTCCACCACCCGGTGCTCCCCGGACGGCAGCGCGAGCGCGGCGGCGCAGGCGAAGTGCGCCGACAGCTTCTCGGCGGGCACGTCGGAGAGCTGGGCGAGCAGCAGGTCGAGGTTGGCCTGGTCGTCGCCGTGGCGGCCGGACCAGCGGGCCGAGAAGACGCCGGGCATGCCGTTGAGCACGTCGACACAGAGCCCGGAGTCGTCGGCCACGGCCGGCAGCCCGGAGCCCTTGGCGACGGCGTGCGCCTTGAGCAGCGCGTTCTCCTCGAAGGTGACGCCGGTCTCGGCGACCTCGCCGATCTCGGGGAACTCCTCAAGCCCGACGATCTCGAACCCGGCGAGGATGCGCCGCAGCTCCGCGATCTTGCCCGGGTTGCGGGTGGCGAGCACGATCTTCATGCGCCCAGCGCCTCCTGCTGGATCAGGGTGAGCTCCTCGCACCCGGCGGCGGCCAGGTCGAGCAGCTGGTCGAGGGCCGCGCGGTCGAAGGGCACACCCTCGGCGGTGCCCTGCACCTCGACGAAGGCGCCCTCGCCAGTCATCACGACGTTCATGTCGGTCTCGGCGGCGACGTCTTCGGTGTAGCACAGGTCGAGCATGGGAACCGAGCCGACGACCCCGACGGACACGGCCGCGACCGAGCCGATCAGCGGGTCTCCCGGGCACATCTTGCGCGCCTTCATCCAGGCGACGGCGTCGGCGAGGGCGACGTACGCGCCGGTGATCGCGGCGGTCCTGGTGCCGCCGTCGGCCTGCAGGACGTCGCAGTCGAGCAGAATGGAGTTTTCGCCCAGAGCTTTGTAATCGACGCACGCGCGAAGTGATCTTCCGATCAACCGGGAGATCTCGTGGGTGCGCCCGCCGATTTTGCCGCGGACCGATTCCCGGTCATTACGGGTATTGGTCGCCCGCGGCAGCATCGCGTATTCGGCCGTGACCCAGCCCTGCCCGCTGCCCCTGCGCCAGCGCGGCACGCTGTCCTGCACCGACGCCGCGCACAACACCCTCGTGCCACCGAACTCGACGAGGACCGAACCCTCGGCGTGCGCCAGCCACTGCCGGGTGATGGTGATGGGGCGTAGCTGGTCGGGGTTGCGGCCATCCTGTCGGGACATGCAGATCACCCTATCTCCGCGGCACGACACTCTTGACCAAATGTGTCCGACACATGGATCCTTACGCAATGACAACGGGGGTGTTGCGAAACCCTGACTTCCTCCGGTTCCTGACATCGCACGTGGGGAACGAACTGGGAGCGAATATCTCGCGCGTGGCCCTCCCCCTGGTGGCGGTCGTCACGCTGCACGCGCAGCCGGCCCAGGTGGCCCTGCTGTCCGCGCTGCAGACCGCCGCGTTCCTCGTGCTCGGCCTGCCCGCGGGGGTGTGGGTCGACCGGATGCGCCGGCGCCGCGTGATGGTGGTCTCCGACCTGGTCAGGTTCGCGCTGCTGGCGAGCATTCCGCTGGCGGCCCAACTGGGCGTGCTGTCGATCGGCATGATGTTCGCGGTCGCCTTCCTCGCGGGTGTGGCGCAGGTGTTCAACGACGTCGCCGACCAGACGTACCTGCCCAGCCTGGTGAGCGCGCGGCAGCTGCGCGACGGCAACTCCAAGCTGGAGGTGGTGCGCTCCGGCGGCTTCCTGGGCGGGCCGGGCCTCGGCGGCCTGCTGGTGCAGCTCATCGGCGCGCCGTTCACGATGCTCGCCACCGCGCTGGGCTCGCTGACGTCGGCGCTGTTCCTCAGCGCCATCAAGACCCCGGACAAGCCGCCGGCCGCGAGCGAGCCCGAGCCGTTGCTGCGCGGCATCGGCGTGGGGCTGCGCTACGTGTGGCGCGATCACCTGCTGCGCATGTTCGCCGCGTCCTCGGTGGTGGCGAACCTGACGGTCGGCGCGGTGCTCGGCCTGTCGGTGTTGTTCCTGGCCGATGAGGTGGGGCTGGCGCCCGGTCTCATCGGCGTGCTGCTCATGTCCGGCGGGTTCGGCGGCGTGGCCGCGGGCCTGCTCGGCGCGGTGCTGGCCAGGAAGGTCGGCACGGCCAGGGTCACCTGGCTCTCCCTCACCGTGCCGGCGCCCTTCGCCCTGCTGCTGCCGATGACCCAGGCCGACTGGCGGGTGGCGTTCTTCGCCGTCACCTCGATCGCGTTGTCGTGGAGCTCGGCGCTGGGCGCGGTCGGCCAGATCACCTACCGGCAGACGACGGTCCCCGAGCGGCTGCTGGGCCGGGTCAACGCCTCGTTCCGGTCGTTGACGTGGGCCTCGGTCCCGCTGGGCGCGCTGCTCGGCGGGATCGTCGCCCAGCAGTTCGGCGTGCGGACGGCCTTATGGGTGTTCATGATCGGCCGGGTCATGTCGTTCGTGCCGCTGCTGTTCTCGCCGCTGCCCTGGTTACGTGACTTCGACGACGCTCAGGCCAGGTCGTAGACCGCGCCGCTGCGCGCCAGCTCGATCGGCCCGGCGTAGCCGCCCCTCGACGCGTCCTGCAGCACTCTTGCGTTGTCGTTCCACGGCACCAGGTGGGTGAGCACGAGCTTGCCCGCGTTGGCCTTGGCCGCGTGCTCGGCCGCCTGACGGCCGGTCAGGTGCAGGTCGGGCGGCAGGTCGGGCCCCTCGACGAACGATGCCTCGCACAACATGAGGTCGGCCCCCGCGGCCAGCCTGACCAGCTCCGCCGACTCCCCGGTGTCCCCCGAGTACGCCATGCACACGTCGTCGCTGGCCACCCGGAACCCGTACGCCTCGACCGGATGGTTCACCAGGCCGGCGGTGACGACGAACGGCCCCACCTCGAACGAGCCGGGCGACAGCGGCGTGAAGTCGAAGGCGGTCTCCAGGCCGGGCTCGTCCGGCATCCCGTACGCGGCCGCGAGCCGGGCCGGGGCACCCTCGGGCGCGTAGACCGGCACGGGCGGGTACGGCGCGTCGGGCCCGTACGTGCGGGCCACGTGGTAGCCGCAGACGTCGAGGCAGTGGTCGGCGTGCAGATGGGACAGGCAGATGGCGTCCACGTCGTAGAGGCCGATATGGCGCTGGAGCGCGCCGAGCGACCCGTTGCCGAGGTCGAGCAGCATCCTGAACCCCTCGGCCTCGACGAGATAGCAGGACGCGGGGCTGTCGGGGCCGGGGTAGCTGCCCGAGCATCCGACGATGGTCACCTTCATGTGGGCCTCCCGCTAAAGGTAGTACCCCCCACTGGCGCGACTTCGACCACGTCGATCTCCGGGCCCAGGAATCGCCTGCCGAGGCGGGCGAAGAGCTGGGAGTCGCCGGTGGCGCGGAAGCGGTGCCGGGGGGTGGCCTCGCCTCCCGCCGCCAGTCCGCGGTCGTGCAGGATCCGGTAGACGTCCTTGGCCGTCTCGTCGGCGCTGGAGACCAGCGTGACACCGTCGCCGACGACGTAGGAGATCGCGCCGGTGAGCAGCGGGTAGTGGGTGCAGCCGAGGATGAGCGTGTCGCAGCCGGCCGCCCTGATCGGCTCGAGGTACTCGGCCAGGACGTCGATGAGCTCCTTGCTCATCGTCTCCCCGCGCTCGACGTACTCCACCAGGCGGGGCGCGGCCACGCCGGTGAGCCGCACGTCGGGGGCCGCGGTGAAGGCGTCGTGGTAGGCCAGCGACGTGATGGTGGCCTGGGTGGCGATCACGCCGACCCGGCCGGTGCGGGTGGCGCGCACCGCGCGCCTGGTGGCGGGCTGGATCACCTCGACGACCGGGACGTCGTAGCGTTCGCGGGCGTCGCGCAGCACGGCGGCGCTGGCGCTGTTGCACGCGATGACGAGCATCTTGACGTCCTGCTCGACGAGGTGGTCCATCACCTCAAGGGCGTAGGCGCGCAGCTCCGCGATGGGTTTCGGCCCGTACGGCTGGCGGGCCGTGTCGGCCACGTAGGTGATCGACTCGTGGGGGAGCTGGTCGATGATCGCGCGCGCGACCGTCAGGCCGCCCACCCCGCTGTCGAAGATCCCAATACTCTCGTCCGGCACGTTCTAGAGGGTAGGCGACCTGCTCGATCAACACCGCGTAAGAATGCTCACACCTGATGAAGGCGCGACTGTCGTGTTGCTCACATCAGCCCCTTCCGACCCTGGCGAGCTGGCGCGACTGGGCGACGAGCCGGCCCGCGGAGTCCCGCACCTCGACCTCCTCGTCGAACCAGCCGTCCGAAATGAGCCGGCCGCTCCCGATCAGGGTGAGCCAGCCGGGGGCGGGCAGGGCGCGCAGGTGCCAGGTGAGCTCGACGGTGGGCGCCCAGCCGCGGGCGCCGGCGGAGAACACCACGGGCGGCAGCGCGTCCACGGCCAGGGCCAGCACGTACGGGTCGGCGTCCTGCGGCTCGGCCATCCTGAAGTAGGCCCGCGACTCCGGCCTGCCCGTCGGTTCGCCGGCCAGCCAGGCGATGGTGGGCGGGTCGAAGCGCATGTCCATCTGGGCGTTGAGGGTCATGTTGCTCTCGGGCTTGGGGTCGGGCAGCTTGACGCACTCCTCGACGGACGGCATGACGACCGAGGGCGCGTCGGTGTAGACGGGGTCGGCGCCGGCCAGGGTGGCGGTGGTGATCAGGCTCTCGATCTGCGGCACGCCGTCCTGGACGAGGGTGGCCCTGGCGAACGCGGCCGTGCGGCCCGACTTCAGCGGCTCGACCCGGACCTGGGCGGGGCCGGCGACCGGCGATCTGAGGAACTGCGAGGTGGTGCTCACCGGGTGCTCGAACGGCGAGGCGTCCACGGCGGCGCGCAGGACCACGGCGATCAGGTAGCCGCCGTTGAGCGGGCCGCCGATGGAGTATCCGGGGTCGAGGCACACGTCATAGGTGGTCTCGTCGACCCTGATCGCCTGTGTGGCCTCGTCGAACTTGGTCATCCCGCCCTGCCTTCACCGTACGGAACTATATTCTAGTAGTCCCCCCACTTTACGCGGGGCTGCGGCGTTCGCACCACGCCGTTCCGATATCAGCGCGCCTACCTGCGGAAACATCACCCGGATGGGACAGTTCGATCATGGCAACTGTCACCGAACTCATCGGTCAGTCGGTGTGGGACTCCAACGGGATCTGGGTCGGTCACGTGGTCGACATCCGCGCCCACAGGCACAGGGGCGAGATCCAGCAGAGCCAGACGGTCTACGGGCTGGTCGTCTCGGGGCGGCGGGCGCCCGTCCTGCTCGGGCTCACCCGTGACCGTCAGGGCCGCTCGCCCTGGCTGTCCAGGACGCTGGCGCGGACGGTGTACGCCGGGTGCACGTTCGTGCCCTGGGCCTGCGTGACGGACTGGACAGACGGCGAAGTCCACCTCGATGTGCTGAAAAAAGAGCTGAACCGGGCCTGAATCCCGACTTCAGCACATTGCAAGCGGCCATCTAGCAACATCAGCTACCTTCACTGTGGTCAAAAGTCCACATTGTGAGTTGAGTGATGTCTGCGAATAATCCCCCACCTGGCCAGGATCCTGAGCGCACCACGGCGTACCGAGGAGGCTGGGACCAGCCGCAGGAGCCGCAGCAGCAGCCGTACCAGCAGCCCTATGGTCAGCAGGCCCCTCAGCCGGGGCAGGGGGCTTCGTACGGGCAGCCGGCTTACAACCCCCAATCCGCCTACGGCCAGCAGCCCGCCTACGGCGCCCCGTACGGCGGCCAGGCGCAGCAGGGCCATCAACAGCAACAACAGCAAACCTGGCCGCAACAGGACCAGCACGCGCAGCACCAGGGTTGGCAGCAGCAGGACCCGTACGCCCAGCAGCCCCGTGACCCGTACGCCCAGCAGCCCCAGCAGGGTTGGCAGCAGCAGGACCAGTACGCGCAGCAAGGTTGGCAGCAGCAGGGCCCCGACGGCTTCGGCCCGCCCCAGCCGGCGAAGAAGGGCGGCCGCAAGGGCTGGCTGATCGCCGGCGCGGCGGCGCTCGCGGTGGTGCTGCTCGGCGGCGGCGCGGTATGGGCCGTGGGCGCGATCGGCGGCGGCGGCACGCAGCCGAACGAGGTCCTGCCCGCCAACGCGATCGCCTACGCCCGCCTCGACCTCGACCCGGCCGCGAACCAGAAGCTGGCGCTGTTCCAGCTCGCCAGGAAGTTCACGGTCACCAAGGGCTCCTTCACCGGCGAGGACCCGCGCCAGGCCCTGTTCAACCTGGTCAACGAGACCGGCGAGAAGAAGGTCGACTTCGCCAAGGACGTGGACCCGTGGCTGGGCAGCAGGGTCGGCTTCGCCGCCGTGCCCTCCGGCAAGTCCGAGCCCGACTTCGCGGTGGCCGTGCAGGTCAAGGACCAGGCGCAGGCCAAGGCGGGCATCGCCAAGCTCATGGACGGCGACAAGTACGGCATCGCCTTCCGCGACGACTACGCGCTGCTGTCCTCGACCCAGGCGCTGGCCGACAAGTACGCGAAGGGCGAGGCCACGCTCGCCGACAACAGCGAGTTCAACGACGACATGGGCGACGTCGGCGAGCAGGGCGTGTTGTCGTTCTGGGCGGACATGGGCGCGCTGGCCAAGCTCACCCCCATCCCCGCCGAGCAGGCCGCGAGCATCGAGCCCATCAAGGACGCCCGGTTCGCCGGCGCGCTGCGCTTCGACAGCGCCTACGTCGAGCTGGCCGGCCTGGTCAGGGGCGCCAAGGGCGTGACCTCGGACGACCTCCAGCCCGCCGCCCTGGGCACGCTGCCCGCCGGCACCGCGGGAGCCCTGTCGGTCTCCGGCCTGGACCAGATGATCACCAGCCAGTGGGCCCAGATCCAGAAGTCGGCCGCGGCCGGCGGCGGCGCCGAGGTCCGGCAGCTCCTCGACCAGGCCAAGACCAAGTTCGGCCTCGACCTGCCCGGCGACCTGGCCACGGTGCTCGGCAAGAACTTCACGGTCGCGGTGGACAGCCAGGGCCTGGACGGCGACCAGATCAAGGCGGGCGTCCGCGTGGTCACCGATCCGGCCAAGGCCCAGGCGGTCGTCGGCAAGATCGAGAAGGCGCTGGCGGCCAGTGGGCAGCCCGCTCCGCAGCTCGCCAAGGTGCCCGGTGACGGCGTCTTCACGGCGGCGACCAGCGAGGAGTACGCCAAGAAGCTGGCCGAGGAAGGCACGCTGGGCGACTCCGAGACGTTCCAGACCGCCATCCCCAATGCCGGCGAGGCGACCTTCGCGCTCTTCGTGGACCTCGACAAGGTCGAGCACCTGTACCTGCAGAGCATGGAGGGCGACGACAAGGCCAACGCGCAGGTCCTGCGGGCCGTCGGGCTGAGCGGCAAGCAGAGCGCCACCGAGGCGGACTTCTCGCTGCGGGTCCTGTTCAACTGACCATGGAAGAAGGGGCGGCCGGACCGGCCGCCCCCCTCTTCATGTCGTCAGGCCCAGAGCTGCCCTTCCAGGCGCTCCTCCGCCTCCTCCAGGGTGCCGTCGTAGGCGCCCGTGGACAGGTATTTCCAGCCGCCGTCGGCCACCACGAAGACGACGTCGGCCCGCTCGCCCGCCTTGACGGCCTTCCCTGCCACGCCCAGCGCGGCGTGCAGCGCGGCGCCGGTCGAGACGCCCGCGAAGATGCCCTCGGCGGCCAGCAGCTCGCGGGTGCGCCGCAGCGCGTCGGCCGAGCCGACGGAGAAGCGGGTGGTCAGCACGGACTCGTCGTACAGCTCGGGGATGAAGCCCTCGTCGACGTTGCGCAGGCCGTAGACCAGCTCGCCGTAGCGCGGCTCGGCGGCGACGATCTGCACGCCGGGCACCCGTTCCCGCAGGAACCGGCCGACGCCCATGAGCGTGCCGGTCGTGCCGAGCCCGGCCACGAAGTGGGTGACCGTGGGCAGGTCGGCCAGGATCTCCGGGCCGGTGGTCTCGTAGTGGGAGCGCCAGTTGGCCGGGTTTCCGTACTGGTAGAGCATCACCCAGGACGGGTTCTCCGCGGCCAGGCCCTTGGCCACGCGGACGGCCTCGTTGGAGCCGCCCGCGGCGGGCGAGGAGATGATCTCCGCGCCCCACATGCGCAGGAGCTGGCGGCGCTCCTCGGAGGTGTTCTCCGGCATCACGCAGATCAGCCGGTAGCCCTTGAGCTTGGCCGACATCGCGAGCGAGATGCCGGTGTTGCCGCTGGTGGGCTCCAGGATCGTGCAGCCGGGCGTGAGCAGGCCGTCCTTCTCGGCCTGCTCGATCATCCACAGCGCCGGCCGGTCCTTGATCGACCCGGTCGGGTTACGGTCTTCGAGCTTGGCCCAGACGCGCACCTCGGGCGAGGGCGACAGCCGGGGCAGCCCGACGAGCGGCGTGCGCCCGACCGAGTCGATCAGCGAGTCGAACCGCATGTCACCCGCCGGCGACGGCGGGCAGCACGGTCACCGTGTCGCCGTCGGACACCGGGGTGCCGAGGCCGCCGAGGAAACGCACGTCTTCGTCGTTGAGGTAGACGTTGACGAAGCGGCGCAGGCTGCCCTGGTCGACCAGGCGGTCCTTGATGCCGGGGTGGCGCGACTCAAGGTTGCTGATCAGCTCGTCGAGGGTGGCGCCCTCGGCGTCGACGGCCTTGGCGCCGTCGGTGTAGTTGCGCAGGATGGTGGGAATGCGAACCTCGATGGCCATCGCGGTCATTCTCCTCTTATCTGGTCGTCGTCCCATCGGCGGCAACGCCGATGGCTTGGTACGGATTCCAGATCAGCGACAGTCGTAGACGACGACGGCCGGGGTGTGCGCGAAGAGGTAGCTCTGCACCGGCCGGACCATCATGGGAGGAATCTTACCTCTTCCTCCTCGATCACTCCGTCGAGGATCCGGTAGGAGCGGAACTCGACCTCGTTCTCGTCCCTGGTCGAGACCAGGACGTAGTGGGCCTGCGGCTCGGAGGCGTAGGACACGTCGGTGCGCGACGGGTACGCCTCGGTGGCGGTGTGGGAGTGGTAGATCACGACGGGCTCCTCGTCGCGGTCGTCCATCTCCCGCCAGACGCGCAGTTGCTCCATGGAGTCGAACCGGTAGAAGGTGGGCGAACGCTCGGCGTTCTCCATCGGGACGAACCGCTCGGGCACACCGTTGCGGCCCGCGATCACCCCGCACGCCTCGTCGGGATGGTCGGCCCGCGCGTGCGCGACGATCTTGTCCACCAGTTCCTGCGAGATCGTGAGCATGCCCGGAAGCTACCAGAGGGCGCGGACCAGGCTGTCTTGAAGGTAGGTCAGCCAGTCGTAGGTGACGTAGGCCGGGTAGCGGGGGTCGTCCTCGGACATCATGGCGATCTCGTCGTGGATCTCCTCGGTCACGTCGAGCTTGGTGCCGAGCGTCAGGCGGACGTCGTTGAGCGAACGCAGCCACGCCTGGGCCTGCTCCGGCGTCAGCTCGGCGCCGCCCGGACGCGCGGTGTCCAGGACGGTCTGGGCGTCGGCGCGCTTGCCGTCGCGCAACGTGGCCTCGGTGTAGCGGCGGAACTCCGAGGCCTCCTGCTCGTCCTCGTACGCCGAGGGGAACAGCCGGGCCAGCACCGGATCGGTGGGCGCCTGGGCCGCCCCGATGCCGAGCGCCCGCTCCAGCGGATCGTCGCTCGTCTCCCCCGGCGTGACCAGGCCGAGCAGCATCGAGACGAGCGAGCGCAACAGCGAGACCTCCGCGGCCTCGAACTGCGCGATGACCGAACCGTTCCGCCCGGCCGAGAACCCCGAACTCACCGCCGCCGCCTCACTTGACCGAATCCGGCTGGACCGTCGCCCACAGGCCGTAGGAGTGGAGAATCTGCACATCGCGTTCCATCTCTTCGCGCGTGCCACTGGACACGACCGCCTTGCCCTTTTGGTGGACGTCCAGCATCAGTTTTTCCGCCTTCTCCTTGGTGTAGCCGAAGACGGTTTGGAAGACATAGGTCACGTAGGACATGAGGTTGACCGGGTCGTTCCAGACGATGGTCACCCATGGCAGATCGGGCCGGACGTCCGATGACGGACGCTCGACGGTGATTGGAGCGGTGCTACCCACATCCCCGAGTCTGCCCTATCTGGGTCGTAGTCTTCGAGTCGTGAGAATGACCATGAGCACTGCGTTGCTCACAGATCACTATGAGCTGACGATGCTCCAGGCGGCGCTGCGCAGCGGCGCGGCGCACCGGCGCGCGGTCTTCGAGGTGTTCGCCAGACACCTGCCGGGCGGCCGCCGGTACGGGGTCGTGGCCGGCACCGGACGCATCCTGGACGAGCTCGAACGCTTCCGTTTCGGTGATGAAGAACTCACCTTTCTCCGCGAGCAGGAGGTGGTCGACGAATCGACTCTGGCGTTTCTCGCCGATTACCGGTTTTCCGGGAACGTCTACGGCTACCGCGAGGGCGACCTCTACTTCCCCGCCTCCCCGATCATGATCGTCGAGGGCACCTTCGCCGAGGCCGTGCTGCTGGAGACGCTGACGCTGTCGATACTCAACCACGACTGCGCCATCGCCTCGGCCGCCTCCCGCATGACCAACGCCGCCGGCAAGCGCCCGCTCATCGAGATGGGCTCGCGCCGCACGCACGAGTACGCCGCCGTCGCCGCCGCCCGCGCCGCCTACATCTCCGGGTTCGCCTCAACCTCCAACCTCATGGCCGGCCACGTGTACGGCGTCCCCACGGCGGGCACGGCCGCGCACGCGTTCACCCTGCTGCACGACTCCGAGCGGGACGCGTTCGAGGCCCAGATCGCCTCCCTCGGCGTGGGCACGACGCTGCTGGTGGACACCTACGACGTGGAGCAGGCGGTGCGCACGGCGGTCGAGCTGGCCGGCAACAAGCTGGGCGCGGTCCGCATCGACTCCGGCGACCTGGCCGCCGCCGCGCAGGAGGTGCGCGAGCTGCTCGACTCGCTCGGCGCCTTCGACACCCGCATCGTGGTCACCTCCGACCTCGACGAGTACGCCATCGCCGCGCTCGCCGCCGCCCCGGTGGACGGCTACGGCGTGGGCACCTCCCTGGTGACCGGGTCCGGCGTCCCCACGGCGGCCCTGGTGTACAAGCTGGTGGCGCGGGAGACGGGGGCGGGCCGGCTGGAGGCCGTGGCCAAGCGGTCGGTGGGCAAGCCGTCGCGCGGCGGGCGCAAGGAGGCGTACCGGCTGCTCGACGCCGGCGGGCACGTCGAGACCGAGCTGATCACGACCGGCGGCGTCGTCCCCGACGGCGGCATTCCCCTGCTGCACGAGCTGGTGCGCGACGGCGAGGTCGTCGGCCGGGAGCCCCTCTCCGCCGCCCGGGACCGCCACGCGGCGGCCGTCGCGCTGCTCCCCCAGGAGGCGCTGCACCTCGGGAGGGGGTACGCGGCGATCCCCACGGAGTTCGTCTGACGTATCGTGCTCTTATGGGCACCGCGTTGATCATCGTAGATGTGCAGAACGACTTCTGCGAGGGTGGCAGCCTGGCCGTGGCAGGCGGCTCTGAGGTGGCCGCGGCGATCACCCGCCATCTGAGCGAGCACGGCTACGACCACGTCGTGGCCACCCGTGACCACCACGTCGACCCCGGCACCCACTTCTCGGACACCCCCGACTACGTCACGTCCTGGCCCGCCCACTGCGTGGCCGGCTCCCCCGGCGCCGACTTCCATCCCTCCTTCGACGTGTCGGAGGTGGAGGAGGTCTTCAGCAAGGGCTCCCACGCGGCGGCCTACAGCGGCTTCGAGGGCGCCTCGGGCGACGGCGCGCCGCTGGCCGACTGGCTGCGCGAGCGCGGGGTGACCGAGGTCGACGTGGTGGGCATCGCCACCGACCACTGCGTGCGCGCGACCGCGCTCGACGCGGCGGCCAACGGGCTGGCCGTGCGCGTGCTGCTCGACCTCACCGCGGGCGTCTCCCCGGCGACCACGCAGTCGGCCATGGCCCAGATGGAGGCCGCGGGCGTGACGCTGGAGGGCACGCCCAAGGAGGGCTGACCGGCCCCGCCCGGGACGACCCGGGAGTGCGCCACGGCCGTCCGTGATCACGGACGGTACGCAGTGCGCAACCCTGCGGTCATGTGATATTCAAGGATGACCTAACCTCTCCGCAGTCGAAGTAGTACGTAGAGTCATATCTCTTCATCCTGTGCGAGGTTCCTCATGCTTGCCATCTCCCTGGGCGTGGCCTGGCTGCTGCTCGCCCCTCTCGCCCTCTGGGTGCTCGTCAAGGGCCGTCCGGGGGCGCGGGTGGGGGCCGTCGTGACGCTGGCGCTGCTGGAGGCCGCGACGGTCGCCATGGGTGACGTGCCCGCCGGTCGCGGTCCCGCCGTCGTGGCCCACGACATGCCGCCGGCGCCCGCGCTGCCCGCCTGTGACGAGCGCACGCCGATCCCCCAGTGGGCCAAGGTCGGCCGGCAGCTCGTGCTGTCGTGGTCGGCCGCGCCCCGTGAGTGCGCGACGGCCAAGGTGATCGCCCGTCCCGAGGGGCGCCGGCTGCTGGTGTGGGTGCACGAGGGCCCGCTGAGCGGCGACCATCAGGGCGTACGCACCCTGCCCGTCCGCGTCAAGGACGGCCGGGCCGCGCTGACCGTCCCGCTGCCGGGCGACGAGCGCTACATCCCGGTGGACGGCCGCTCCGGGAAGAGGATCCCGGCCCCCGCCGGCCTCTAGAGCCAACGCCGTTCAGTTAGCGTCCGGGCGGTGGTGTCAAGGGCTGGCCGGGATCATGTTGATGCTGATGGCAGCCTTGTAGGTGGTCCGGTCGATTA